>JBFMGN010000124.1:0-7726 GCA_040752435.1 Spirochaetota bacterium | reverse complement strand
GACTTTCAGTATTATAAGGAAGGGAGGTGCAGCCTTGCATTGTTGCGTGCGTCCTTATTGCGCTCCTTAATCTCTGTGTACTCTGTGTGAAATTTCTTAGGGCGGCAAAGGCGGGTAGTCCCCTACGTGGACGGAATGTAAGAAATTTTGTATTGTAAATATTTAAAATATTTCCGTGTAATTCCGGGTATTTCCGTGGCTAATTTCCCCTAATTTTTGAAATTGGCTCAAGGGTTAAAGATTGACAAACTTCTATAGGTCGACCATTATTAATAGAGGACTTGATAAAGAAAATCAGGAATTAACAGGAGGATGTGTTGCAATATCAGAAACCTGTAATCACACAGGAACAAAAGCTGAAGATGAATCCCCAGCTTTATCAGTCCATCCAGCTTATGGCACTCCCCATTCAGGAACTTCGATTTCGGATTCAGGAAGAGTTGGAAAAAAATCCCGCGTTAGAGGTTATCAAGGACGATTCCAGTGTTTCACTGGATGAGGCACCTTCAAAACAGGCGGAGGAATATGAGTACTTTGAAAACAGTTCCGACCCCGGGTATACCCGCAGCCTGGACAAGGATGCCGCCGACCAAAAGCGAAAGTTCATAGAGGGAACTCCTTCAAGGCCGGAATCTCTCCAGGACCACCTGGCATGGCAGTTGAGGCTCCAGCCGATATCTCAGGATTGGTTTGAGGTCGGAATGCTTTTAATCCGAAACCTGGATGAGAACGGTTTTCACAGGGAAAAACCGGAAACTCTCTTGGAAGGCAGGGATTTCAAAGATCTCAATGGGGTAATGAAGCTCATCCAGGGTCTCGAACCTGTGGGTGTATGTACGGCTGACTACCATGAATCCCTTAAAGTGCAGGCTGAGAGAGCCCCTGAAGCGCCGGAAAGGACCGTTGAGCTTCTTGAGAACTATTTTACGCTTCTGGAACGGGGCAGGCTTGCAGACATTGCGAGAAAAATGAAACTGACCGAGACGGAAGTTGAAAAAATTGTAGCGTTTATTAAAATCTTAAACCCCTTTCCGGGGCGGCTGTATTCCAATGAGAGTCCGACTTACGTTATTCCCGACCTCATGGTCAAAATCAAAGACGGGGAATTCGTTCTGATTTTAAATGACGAAGAAATTCCGGTACTGGGTATCAACTCTTTCTTTGCCCATGTGCTTGATAAAAAGGAAAGGAAAAAAGAGGCGGGTTTGAAAAGTTACGTCAATGCGAGTCTCAACAGCGCCCGCTGGTTTATAAGAAGCATTAAGCAGCGCAATGAAACTCTAGTGAAAATTGCACGCGCAATTATTGAGCTTCAAAGGGATTTCTTTCTGAAAGGTCCCAAGTATCTGGCTCCGTTGACATTGAAAGATATCGCCGGGGAAGTGGGTGTTCATGAGACAACGGTATCACGGATAGCAAATTCCAAGTATATTCAAACTGAATGGGGTATATTTGAATTGAAATACTTTTTTTCCAATTCAATTTCAGGTGCAGGTTCTACAGGTTCACGCTTTTCAAAAGGGGGAGTAAAGGAAATAATAAAAGAAATTATCGAAAATGATCACTCGGGAAAACATCTTTCCGATCAAAAAATTGCCGACATTCTAAAATCCCGTGGAATCAACCTGGCCAGGCGAACAGTTGCCAAATATAGAAACGAGCTGGACATATCATCTTCCTACAGAAGATGATTGGTGCGGACAACATCGATCTAGATGAGGAGGGACTAATGAACATAGACATCAAATCCGTGCATTTTGAAATTAGCGATGAATTAAAGGATTTCATAGACAAAAAGCTCCACCGTATAGATTACGCAAAAGATCTGATCGTTGACCTTCTGTTAACCCTTACGAAAGAAAAAATGCGGTATAAGCTTGAAGCCAATATCAATTTCAGATGGAATTATTCGAGCCATATAAAGGTAACCAGCTTCGATCAATTTGAAGGGATAGACAAATTTATCGATAAGCTCGAAAGAAAAATCCGAAAGGAAAAAGATAAGATTAAGGACCATTCGGCCGCGAAAGGAATTGTATGAAACCGTTTGCAGTGCTGGATCTGCTCGACCTGGATCTAAAAGATTATAACGCCCTCGATTTAAAATGCATTGGGGGCCGGCGGGGACTTGTGCGGCAAATTACGGTTCCCGATCTTAACCGCCCGGGGCTCGCTATAAGCGGCTTCTACGATAACTTTGCGTACCAAAGGGTGCAGGTTTTCGGCCGGGGGGAGAGTGCCTACCTGAAAAAACTGGAAGCCGAAAATAATTTCGAAACGATACGGCAGTTTTTTACCTATGATGTCCCCTGCTGTATTTTTACCCATAACCTTACACCTGACCAGGAGTTCCTTAAAATTGCTGAAGCGGCTGAATGCCCGATATTGCAGACCGGCCTCTCTTCTTCGGATTTTTCAACCAGGCTGATCTGGGCGTTAAGTAACGTATTCGCACCCCAGAAAACAGTGCACGGAGTTCTGGTGGAGGTTTACGGCATAGGCGTTCTCATAATGGGTGCCAGCGGTGTCGGGAAAAGCGAAGCGGCCCTGGAACTTATCGAGCGGGGACACCGGCTTATTTCGGATGATGCTGTGGAAATGCGATGTTTGAGTGGCAATATTCTGATGGGTGCCGGCGCGAACGAGGTAATCGGGCACCATATGGAAATTCGCGGGTTGGGGATTATAAACATAAGCCATTTGTATGGTGTCGGAGCCATCCGGGATAAGAAGCAGATTCAACTGGTGGTTCAACTGGAGGAATGGGATACAAACAAGGAATATGACCGCCTTGGATCCCATGATAATACGATCGAATTTCTCGGGGTTAAGGTCCCCTGTCTGGTAATTCCGGTAAAACCGGGCCGGAACATTCCGATAATCATCGAAACCGCCGCCATGAATGAACGTCTTAAAAAGATGGGATATTATTCAGCGAAGGAATTCAACGAAAATATCATGAAATGGCTTGAAAGTGAAAATGCGCGGGCGGTATATTTCCAGAAGAACTCCGGTTTATAGATACTCGTATTCGATTGCATATTTTAAACTATATTTATGCCCAGAAAAGGG
Source organism: Spirochaetota bacterium (assembly GCA_040752435.1). Lineage (GTDB taxonomy): Bacteria > Spirochaetota > Spirochaetia > SPDA01 > JBFMGN01 > JBFMGN01. The sequence goes on along the minus strand of JBFMGN010000124.1, from coordinate 4,654 downwards.
TTTAACCGGTAATCCCGAATCAGTGTGTTATTTTAATCCAGAGATTTGTATGGTGGAAAAGGAAGTAACTATAAAAAACAGAGCCGGGATTCACGCCCGCCCGGCTGCGCTTATAGTTCAAACAGCCAATAAATATGAATCCCAGATATATTTAGAGAAAGAAAATAACAGAATTAACAGTAAATCAATAATGGGTATACTAACCCTGGGCGCCAGTTATAATACGAATTTAAGAATAATCGCCGAAGGAAACGACGAGAATGAAGCCGTGGAGGCAATCGGCCAACTTTTTGAGAACAGGTTCGAGGAGGATTAAAACGAAACTCTCTCTCCCTCTTTTATTTTTTTTTTACACCGCATTCCTCTACAGCCAGGAAGCCGACATCAAGCTGGAAATGGTTGATAATCTTCTACACGCCTCTTTATATTTACGTGATTTTCCCTCGGAAAAAATAATAACTGCTTTAAAAGATGGATTTCGATCTGAAATCAGTTTTCATATTAAAGTGTACCGGAAAGTACGGGGTATGTTGTCTCTTTTCGGGGACAGGCTGGTGCTTGAAGAGCACCCCGCGCATGAAGCCCGGTTAGATATTGTAAACGGGCAGTTTGTCATCGATTCCAGTTTTGGAGACACAATGAGCTTCAATAATGAAAATAGCTTTCTCAATGCCTTTTTTTCTCTTGAGAATTACCGGTTAAAAGGCGAACCTTTAAAGGAATGTCTTAAGGATTATAAAAACTGTTATGTGCTGGGTAATATCAGGGTGCAGACGGTAAAATTAATTCCGCCTTTGACAATCCTTTCCTTTTTTTTGCCTTCCAATACCGAAGGAACCCCCTGGAAGCATGTCGATCTGCCTGATAGAGTGGAGGAGAGAAAATGAGATCACTGCGATCTGCAAGTTCTACCACCGCGGGCCTCGTCAGTATCATTTCTATCTATACCCTCCTTATTGTTTTAATCCTCCTGTTTTCCAATCAGCTTTTAAAAGATATTGCCGACGAAGGAGCTCCAAAAAACTTCATTATCATTCCCCTTGCAATAGTTCTGCCCCTCTTCCTCTTCGTAACTATAATCTACAATATAATCCGGTTGATCAGGGAAAAAGGGAGCGGTAATCCGGGGGTCAGGTTTAAGATACGCCTGATGTTGTTTTTCACGTTTATTACTTTTCTCTCCTCTATTCCCCAGGCAATTTTATCCATAAGTTTTATCGATACGACCCTTAACTCCTGGTTTAGTCTCCGGATGGGAAATGCCCTTAAAGGCGGCGTCCATATCGCCCTTGAGTACTATAATGAAAAAATAGAGAGTCTAAAGCGATTTACCGAATCTGCTGTTTTTGCATCGATTCTAAGGGATATTGAACGAACGCCCAACCGGGCATGGAACAATATACAAAGCGCCAATCCCGACATCCACAGTCTTCAGATCTTCAAGGCCGATGGGAAAGAGTTTTTTTTCGACGGCAATGAGCTCGGGCGGATAGTCCCCGCTTTTATTCAGGGAAGGGACGATGGATTCCTCCCCAAGGAGTCGAAACAGGATGCCAGCATTTTACGGATATTAAAGCGGTACAGCCTGCGGGACGATCTCTATTATGTAGTTGTCAGCGGCATTCTGCCTCAGGAGTTTGACAGGGAAGCGGAACAGTTGACCCATTCTCTGGAAACCTATAAACAGCTTGAACGGTATCAGACTATCTTCCGGGTGGTACTTATTATATTTTATTCATTTTTCTCTTTCCCGATCGTGCTGCTCTCCATACTGGTCAGTTTCATCTTAAGCGAAGAGGTTATACGGCCGATCGTCTACCTGGAGGAGGCCACCAAACGAGTCGCCGAGGGAGATTTTTCCTTCAGGATTCTGACTCGCTCCAACGACGAACTCTTTTTCCTGATAAGTTCTTTCAATAAAATGGTGGCGGAGCTTGAACGCTCCAGGCGCGAGCTTAAGCAGACTGAAAAAGTAACGGTCTGGCAGGAGATAGCCCAGCGGATGGCGCATGAAATTAAAAACCCCCTTACCCCGATAAAGCTTTCCGCTCAGCGTCTCCTCCGAAAATATCAGTCGGACAAGCCTGATTTTGAACGCATCCTTGAACCTGCCATAGCGACCATAATTCATGAGGTTGAAAACCTTACCAAACTCCTTTCGGAATTCCGGAACTTTGCCAGGATGCCGGCGCCTCAAATGTCACCCGTAAAACTGATAGAGCTGATAGAAAAATCGGTGGCCGTTTTTTCCACCTCCTATCACAATGTCAGATTTCACACGGAAGGAGTCACCCATACTATTATGCTGAATATCGACCCGGGGCAGATTGACCGGGTTTTTACCAATCTTTTTAAAAATGCGGTTGAGGCGATTACAGGCGAAGGGTCGATTTTTGTAAGAACCGATCTTGTCACAAAAGAGAATCTAAGGTACTGTAGAATACAGATTCAGGATACAGGTTCCGGTATTAACCCCGAACATTACACCCTGATTTTTAAGCCATACTTTACTACCAAAAAGAGGGGAACCGGGCTGGGACTGGCCATAGTAGAACGGATAGTGTTCGACCATAAAGGACAAATCTGGTTCGAAACCCAGAAAGACATCGGAACGACCTTCTTTATTGATCTTCCCATGGAGTGATTCATGAATAGTATTCTGGTAGTTGATGATGAACCGGGTATACGGAGTGTATTAAAAGATATCCTGGAGGATGAAAAATATGCCGTGTTTACCGCCGGTGACGGTTTCGAAGCCCTTGCCTGCCTGGATTCCGAGACGGTCGATCTCGTCATCCTTGATGTATGGCTCCCGAACATGGGCGGAATCGATGTCTTAAAAGAAATAAAGAGAAAGTACAGTGATATTGAGGTTCTGATTATCTCGGGCCATGGAAATATCGATCTGGCTGTGAAAGCCGTAAAATTGGGTGCTTTCGATTTTCTTGAGAAGCCCCTTTCCATAGATAAGGTTGTAACTTCAGTCAGGAACGCCCTGGCCCTTGAGGATCTGCGAAAGGAGAATAAAGCCCTTAAAAACACCCTATACATGGAAGATGAAATTATCGGTCAGAGCGCTTCCATGAAAAAGGTTAGGGAACTGATCGCCCAGAGTGCCGCGACTGACGCCAGGATCCTTATTCTGGGAGACAACGGTACCGGGAAAGAGCTTGTTGCCCGGGAGATTCACCGGCAAAGTTCCCGCGTTTCAGGCCCTTTTGTCGAGGTAAACTGCGCAGCGATACCGGAGACCCTTATAGAGAGCGAACTCTTCGGGCATGAGAAGGGGGCTTTTACCAATGCCATTGCAAGAAGAAAAGGTAAGTTTGAAATTGCCCATAAGGGTACCTTGTTTTTAGATGAAATCGCAGATATGTCTTTGAGCGCCCAGGCAAAAGTTCTGCGGGTTATTCAGGAGCTTAAGTTTGAAAGAATCGGCGGTGAGGCATCCATTTCAGTGGATGTCAGGCTTATTTCCGCCACCAACAAGAATATACAGGAGGAAATCCGGGAAAAACGGTTCAGGGAAGACCTCTTTTTTAGGATAAATGTCGTTCCTATATATATAAGTCCGTTACGGGAAAGGGTAGAGGATATCCCTTTGCTGGTAGATTATTTCATGGAGAAGTTTAAGGTGCTTCCGGATGTTCCTCCACGGAGGATATCGGAAAAAGGTTTAAAAATTTTAAAAGACTATCATTGGCCTGGAAATATAAGAGAATTGAAAAATTTCATAGAACGTATTAATATAATGGTCGATGAAGATGAAATTTCTTTAGAAACTGTCACTTATTATCTGGGTGAAAAACGAAAAAATGAAGCCTCCGTAGTGCTTAAGGCATTCGAAAACATGAAGTTGAATGAAGCGAAGGACGAGTTTGAAAAACAGCTCCTGACACATAAACTTTCTGAAAACGGGTATAATATCTCGAAAACCGCGGAACGCCTTGGCATATATCCCAGTAATCTTCATGGAAAAATAAAGAAACTTGGGATAGAGTTAAAGAAATGAAAAACCTGACAAAACGCCAGAAGGAGGTCTTAGCCTTCATAAAGGGGTTTCTCGAGGATCATGGTTATCCCCCGACGATGCGCGAAATAGCGAAATTCTTTAAGATTTCGGCCAAAGGGGCGCATGATCATGTCAAAGCTTTGGAAAAAAAAGAAATGATCCGATGCGACATCAACCGGTCCAGGGCGATCGACCTGGTAGGAAAGAAGACCCAGGAAGAAGACCAGCTTGTTTCCATACCGATTCTTGGTAATGTAGCCGCGGGTATACCTCTTTTCGCAGAAGAAAATCAGGAGGGCACCATTCTAGTACCCGCCAGTAAATTGAAAAAGGGGAAACACTTCGCCCTTCTGGTAAAAGGCGACAGTATGCAGGATGCGGGGATTCTGGACGGCGATATGGCGGTTTTCGTACATCAGCCGGTGGCCGAAAACGGGAATATTGTGGTGGCCATGATTAATGATGCCGTAACATTGAAACGGTTTTTTAAGGAAAAAAACCGAATTAAATTAAAAGCGGAAAATCCTATATATCCTCCAATTTATACTCAAAGTGTGCAGATTCTGGGCAAACTTGTGTATCTAAGCCGGTTATACGATTAATGACAACGTTGATGGAAGCATATTAATGGAAAAACAGGCG
>JBFMGN010000123.1:0-7736 GCA_040752435.1 Spirochaetota bacterium | reverse complement strand
TCTCGCCCTCGAAGGGGGCTACCCTCCTTTATCGCCCTAAGAAATTTCACACAGAGTACACAGAGACTAAGGAGCGCAATAAGGGTACAGGCAATCTGCAGCGCTGCTCCTGCCTGAATTCTAATACTGAAAGTACCATTTCCCCCCTCTGTGTTCTCTGTGTGAAATTCATCTCCTTCTTCTTTTCTCCGTGTTCTCCGTGCGAAACCTCTCGCCCTCGAAGGGGACTACCCTCCTTTAAGGGTTTCTTCAAAACATATCAAATCTGGAAATTGGAAGATTGTTCTTTATAAACAGTTACCATGTTTTCCAGGGTAATGCCAAGCAGGTACTCTGAAATAATCTTTTCCAGACCTTCCCAAATACTAAGGGTTGGACATACATCTGAGCGACTGCATATCGTTCTGTTTTTAACGCATTCCACCGGGGCTATGTCGCCTTCCAGAACTTTAATGATGTCTTTGGCGGTAATTTCACGGGGGGATTTAGCAAGGGTGTACCCGCCGTGGGCGCCCCGGGAAGAGTTGATAAGTCCCGCGCCTTTCAGAGGAATAACAAGTTTGCTTAAGTATTTTTCCGATATTGCCTGGCGTTTTGCGATCTGTTTCAAAAAGACCGTTCCCTCACCATAATGCAATGCAAGTTCGTACATAAGCCTCATACCGTATCTGCTCCGTGTTGAAAGTCGCATTGAACCCCTCGTGCCATGGTCAATGTTAATCTCTACCAATTTACTCTAATTGGTAGTATATAGTTTTTTTCACTGGGTGTCAACTGAAAAAATATGATAGAAAGCTCGGTACTTTAATTATAATATTTCGTGGTACGACTCTTTATATTTAAGCCTTAAGAGACAAACGGGAAAATATTTTTGATGAGTATTTTCAGCGGGTCACAGTAGAGTTGTCGATCCATTCTTCCAACCGGTTTGCGCTTCCTAACGTATGAGAAGAAACCCTGGTCTGGAGCAGGGCAGGGCCCAGCAGAAAAAGGAGCATAAAAGCCGTAACGGCCAAAAGCCTTGCAAAATTGATATTCCCCCAGACATTATAGACTATCACGATAACGCAGAAAATCCCGCCGGCGAGTAAAACCGCGAATTTGAAGATCCTCGGACGGAAACGGGTGAATAAGGCGGAAACAACGGCCAGCATCGTAAGAACAGTCGTCATCGCCGCGTCCAAAGAATGCAACTCCACGGCCGATCGGTTAAATATATCCGCCAAGCGATCCACAGAGAGAAGCCAAAACCCGAGGATAGGAATCGGCATCAGCGTCAAGGAAACAAATATCCAGTCTATTTTAATCACCCGCAAGATTGTTGTTAAAACGATCCAGAACAATCCTCCATACAGTCCCGCCGGCAGGATGAATTGCCACAGAGGCAGCGGAGCCCCAATCCCCTGGAGAAAGAGAACGGCGATCTTGACGATCAGGTGGCGGCTAAGATAACACGCAACTCCGAGGGGAATAAAGGAGCATCCGATCCATGAATACAGCCAGTTCGGCAGCTCACGGGTCCAGCCGTAGAGTGCGACAAGGAGGATAAATGCAAAACAGATCAATAGCGGTACCGGCTGCTGCCAAAGGTGAAGAACAAAGAGGAAGGCAATGAAAAGATGGGGCTGGGCACTTAAGAGTGCCTCAGCCCAGCTTCCACTACTGTAGGCTTCATACATGAGTCGTGCGATAAGCTTGGGACTGCCGAAGGACCGGATGGCATCCTGAACTGCATCCGGGCCGGAAACTCCCTGCCGCTCCAGATCAGCCATTTTTTCCTGGAAATATGTGTACAACTCGCGAACCACTTTTTTCTCTGTCTGAGGATCAAGATGAAGATGAGTGCACACCTTTTCCAGGTATAATCCGATTTCAGCTAACATCGGTCCAACTCCCATCCGTTAGCCGGCTGCCGCTGGATTGAAAATCAGCTCCATTGCCCTGGCAAAATTATGCCACATAGCCAGTTTTTTCTGTAAAACTTCTTTCCCTTTGGCAGTAACCCGGTAATAACGTCTTTCCTGTCCACCTCGCAGTTTCTTCCACTCCCCTTTCAGAAGTCCCTCATTTTCCAGCTTCCTTAAAGCAGGATAGACTGTACCTTCTTTAAAGCGGAAAAAACCCCCGCTTCTTCTCTCGATTTCTTTTATAATGCGATATCCATAGGTCTGCTCAAGTTCGTCTATCAGGAAGAGCAGCATAGATTCCGTATTTCCCCTGAGTTGATCAGGATCGTACCCTGAAAAGTACTTCGGCATTTTTTGACCTCCGTCCTTTCATTATAATAATAAGATCATTCCTATCTACCTGTCAAGTTACCGGGGAAAAGACCCCCGCCGCCAGAGCAAGGGTCATCCAAACAATCGAGAAAAGCCTGGCTTAAGGGGAATATCAATATTTCGATGGTGATTGCCGATTCGGTATACCGGCCATTCGTACCCAGATGAAGAATGGTTTTTCTGACGAAGCGATGCATCTTGAATTAATAGGAAATCTGCAGTTCTCTGGACCAGGAATAGTTGTGGAGGCGTCGGTGTCATTCCGGTTGCGGAAGGCTCGGAATTGCAAATTTCATGCTTAAGGGGTTGACGTAATCATTTAGAATTAAGGATAGTATTAGGTAAAAAATGGGTGTAGCCAGGGGAAGCAGCCATGAAACAGTTTATTCTAATATTTGATTATCAACATAATCTTCTTCTTGTCAGACCTGCGGGCGAAAAACCCCAGAGCAGGTCGTTGTCTCTTCTTTCGGAACGGGATCCTCGGTTTAAAAAGCTTACCTTACTTGGGAAAAGTGCAATCGTAAGCGATAAAAACAACACCAAGTTTATGGAATTCAGCGTTTTTCTCTGCAATCGAGATGAAAAAAATCAGATTGTGCCGGAACAGAATAAAAAAACCGGGTATGTGTGGCAGCCGATTTCGAAAATCGGTGTTGCCCTGGGTTCAAAAAGTTTACAGAGTGATATTGTTTTCAGCCTTTATACCGAAATTGTCCTTAAAGGTTATGAAATGCCGAAACCGGTTTTTCAGGTCCGCTCTTTTGGTGATTCAGATATTCTTGCCGATGAACTCTCCGATCTTGTGCTGCATGGGAACAAACGTGCAAAGTCCGTCTCTCTTTGGTCTTTGGAGGCTGAGAAACAGTCTATACCGAAACCAGGTGACGTTTCGGTGTTGACCGATTGGGATGGCTTCGCCCAGGTCATAATAGAAACGACTGAGGTAAAAGTAGCGCCATTCAAAGATGTCCCTGCCGATTTCGCGGCGGAAGAGGGTGAGGGGGATTTAAGCCTTGAATACTGGCGCACGGTACACTGGGATGCGTTTTCAAGGGAAAGCGCTGTTACCGGCCGCGGCCCGGACGAGGCTATGCCGGTTGTGTGCGAACGTTTTAAGGTTTTACACAGGTTGAATCCATGATATTTTTCAAAATGCTTGAAAACCCCTCACATTTAAATTAATCTATATACGGGGAAGAATAATTGGAAAGTATAAATTGTCTCAGCGCCGAGGATTTTGCCAGTCTCAACTTTTCTCCTGCCCAAATTCTGCATCATTCCAAGATCGTTCAAAAAAAACACGAGGAAAATCCTGAATATGCCGCCCGTTACCTCAATGAGATCCTTGCCAATTCCGGATATTTTGATTCGGAAGATGCGGATATTTTAAGTGTTAAACTTATTATTGAGCAGTTGAAAAACGAGATCGGGCGAAAACTTGAAAGAAATACTCCTGAAAAAAACATTAATGATGGCGATAGCCATAACCTTGATCTAGCCGGCACGGTGACGGCGGAGCAGGTGGAAAAGATCTCTAAAGAGATATTGTTCCGGAAGCAGATCGAGGAGTATTATCTTCCAAAGCAGCTCATCGATACTATCTTCGAGATCGGCGAGATTCCGCAAACCTCAGTTGAAACTTATATTGGGATCGGCTTCCTGGATATTGCCAATTACACCTTCCTTTCGAAGCTTTTAAGCCCGATGGAAAACCAGGCCCTGTTGAACGGTTTATTTACCGCGTTTAACTGGGTGTTAAAACGACATGGAGGCTATTTAAATAAGATTGAAGGCGACAGTATTATGTTTCATTTTGGCGGCCTGATCGATCCGAGGGTTAAGAATTTCTCGGAAAAAGAAGCCAGGCAGTATATCGTCCGGGAGCTCTTTTATAGCTGCGTTGAAATGCAGAGAGTCTGCTCGCTTTTTAATCAGGCCAACGACCGTTTTATCTTTGAGAAACATGAAGAGAAAACCAAGGAGACATTGCAGAAGGCCTTTGCGATCATTTCCATGTTGAGAAACAATTTGGACCTGGCATCTTCTGTCAATGCCCTGTTTCAAATTCGAATTAGAATCGGGGCAAATATCGGTATAGTTACAATCGGCAATTTCGGTCCCGATGGTGCAAAACAGTGGGATGTAGTCGGTTTGCCGGTAATTGATGCCAAGCGGATGGAAGCGACAGCGCCTGTGGGGGGGTTAAGAATTTCCGAACATTTTTTTGAGGTATTAAGAGATACTGGGGTGGTGGATGCCTATTTTCAGAGGTTTAAAAGGGAGGCCATGGCATTAGGCGGGTATTATAAAGAAATTACCCAAGAGGACCTGTTTAAACTGAGCAGAGTGGTCTTAAAGGATAAACGGAATGCGGAGTTTATCACCTACAGCGTGCAGGTGAATCCGGGGCTGCCGGAAGATATAGCCGGACAGGTGAAATTGCTTCTTGATAGAAGCGAAGCGGGCGCTGATAGCATTCTGGATATTTTGCAGTATTACCGTGGAAACAAATACGTAATTAATGCAATTGAGAATGTTTTCAAAAACGCCGGTATCATGATTCAAAAGGACAAAATTATTAAGATTATCTATCCCCAAAAGTATGATGCTTTTTATATCAGACTCAATAGGGATGAAATGAAGACGGCGGAGTATTTTAACACTCATTATACCTTATTTAAACTTATGGAGAAACTTGGTAATTACCAGGATAAAATCAAGAATGAATTGAATTTTTATGAGTTCCAGTTAAGTGATATTAACGTTGAGTATGACAACTACCATCATTACCTTGCCAGGGAAATCGAGAAAATAAAAATGTTTTACAAGGTAAAGAAAAAAGCCGCCATCCACCGGATGTATTTTTATAACATGGTTTACCCTCTGGTTTTTAAATATATCCGTACCGGTATCCTTGAGTATCAGAAGGCGGCCGAGGTCCTGGAAGAAATATAGTCTTTAGATCGTGTCTACGATTTTCCTGAAATGAAACCCAAAAATCGCCATGTTTATGGCTAAGGCAAATTTTTTTGGATATTTGAACAGGCTTAGGAAAAAGAGTTTCCAGTAAAACCGTTTCCCGCTTTCGCGAAAACCGAGTATCCAGATGGATCTAAAAAAGGCCTTTATATCGGCGAAAGTAATTGCCAGAGGCTTATTAATCTGCAACTGAAACTCGCATAGAAGAGTTTTGACCCTTTCATAATAAGCCTTGGGAGAATATATGGTTTTGAGAATGTTTCGGTAGCCTTCTACCAGGATATGAGGATTCATTTTGGGAATGAAATTAATCGAACTATCCATAGTATCCCCTGTCATAATCTTACCCAGCAGCCTGTTCTCCGATTCCAGCCGTTTAAAAAGCTTTGTGCCGTTTGGGGCGTTTAGAAGTCCGACCATTGCAGTTGTTATGCCGCTTTGTTGAATAAAATTGATCTGCTGTTCAAAAATCGACGGCGGATCGTGGTCGAATCCTACAATAAATCCTCCATAAACAACCAACCCGGATTGCTGGAGTTTCTTAACCGATTCGATAAGGTTCCGTTTCCTGTTTTGAAGTTTACCGCATTCATTAAGACTTTCATCATGGGGCGTTTCTATTCCAACGAAGATGCGTTCAAAACCGGCTTTAACCATTAGTTCGATTAATTCATCATCATCTGCCAGGTTGATGGAAACCTCCGTTGTAAAAAAGAAAGGATATTTTTTCTTTTCCGACCATTCGATTAAAGCGGGAAGAACTTCAGATTTAAGTTTTTTCTTATTGCCGATAAAATTATCGTCCACAATAAATACTGCGCCTTTCCACTGATTCGCGTACAATGCATCCAGTTCACTGATAAGTTGGGAAGTGGTTTTTGTCCGCGGCCGATGGCCGTTTAACATAGTGATGCTGCAGAATTCACAATCGAAAGGACAGCCTCTTGAATATTGGACGCTCATGGAGCTGTATTTCTTCCGGTCGAGAAGATTCCACATGGGTACCGGAGTCTGGGAGATTTCCGGGAACTCATCACTTTTATATATATGTCGTGGGATTCCGTTTTCCAGGTCTTTCAGAAACATTGGAAGAGTTACTTCCGCCTCATTTAACACCAGGTGGTCGACAGTGGGGAATTCCTCGTATTCGGTAGTAAACAGAGGACCGCCTGCCACGATCTTCGCTCCCAGGGTATTACAACGTTTTATTATCGCTTTTATCGAATCGATATGCACATTCATCGCACTTAGAAAAACGTAATCCGCCCATTTAAGATCTTGGTCTTCAAGTTTTGTCACATTCGTGTCCACCAGGCGTTTCTCCCATTCTTCCGGGAGCATGGCGGCAACGGTAAGAAGCCCAAGGGGGGGTTCATTTGATTTCTTGGAAATGAATTTTATCGCATTCTTAAAACTCCAGAAAGTATCCGGATTTTCCGGATAAACAAGCAGAATCTTCATGCTGAATCTCCTTTTTTTATTTGGCTTAAAAATTAATTTAATTCCGCTTCCAGAACTAGAAAAAATCAAGTATAGTTTAAAGTAAATACATAAGTAATATACAGTGGTTTGACGGTGTCGATTGTAAAAGAAATGTAAATACACCTTTGCCCAGTGTCCAGCCCCTTACAAAGGAGCGAGGTGAAGAAATTGCAGTTGAATAGCCCGACACGGTTGCCACCGGTATCGGACTGTATTAACGTGTGCCGCAGCATGCGACACCATTTTTAGTTGAATAGCATATGAAAAAGAAATGGTTTGCCTTAAATTCATTTATTACCTATCTCCTGGCCCAGGTTGCCTGGCTCGGCCTCTTGGGGTTATGGATCTCCTGGTATGTTTCGAATAACTTTCTTTTCCGCAAAGAGGCGGAAATAAGCTCTCCCTTCTTCGCCGCCCAAAGCTTTAATGTGATTGTTCTGGTAATCGGTTTGGTCCTCCTGGGGCTGATCCTGATGGGCATCTCCCTGATATTTCTCTATCTGAACAGGCAGATGAATATCAACAAATTGTACGATAATTTTATCGCCAATGTTACCCATGAACTCAAATCCCCCCTGGCATCAATCCAGTTGTACCTGGAGACACTCAAAATAAGGCGGGTGCCGGTCCGGAAACAGACTGATTTTATCAAGTTCATGATCAAGGATACCAATCGGCTGGAAAACCTTATAAACGCCATCCTGGAAATATCACACCTGGAACAGAAAGGGATAGCCCGTGACTTTGAGGTGTATCCTGCCGATTCCCTCTTCAAGGAAGTTTTAAAAGAAACCGTCGATCAGTTTAAAATACCGGAGACTTCCGCCTCTGTGAAAGGGCAGGCTCCCTGCAAATGTGTTGCAGACCGGAACGCGATTAAAGTGGTTTTCGATAATCTTGTGGATAACGCCATTAAATATAGTCTATCTCCAGTCCAATTGGCTGTTAACATCTCCTGCAACGCGAAAAAAATTCTAATAGAGTTTAGTGATA
>JBFMGN010000122.1:0-7737 GCA_040752435.1 Spirochaetota bacterium | reverse complement strand
ATTCATCGGACAGCGATGGATACAGACTCTGATGCCCTTTATGCGGATTTCGTACGTGAATCGCTGAATGAATATGTAACAGGTTCTTTACCCACGGCGGGACTCAAGGATATGCTGCGAGTAAGAAAAATACTGGATCACATACAGATAAAAGCCGAAGCGGCTGAATAACATGAGTAGCAGTGGGAACTCAGTAAGGTATGAAAAACGAGTAAAAGAACTGATATTCCAGGGCGAAAGGCCCTTTAGTTTTTGTCATGCTTCTACTTTAACGCTGCTTTCCGATGGAGAACTTATAGCCGCATGGTTCGCAGGCACCACGGAAGGATCGGACGACACAGCCATCTGGAGTTCCCGGCGGGAAAGGGGGAAATGGCTGCCTTGTGTCAAGCTTGTAGACGATAAAAACGCCCCGAATTGGAACCCTGTCTTGTTCCAGAAGGATGATAGGACCCTCCTCCTGTTCTATAAAGCCGGACGTAAAATTAGTGAATGGTCCACCAGGGTAATAGTATCCAACGATGGAGGAAGAAGCTGGTCTCCTCCAAGGGAGCTTGTTCCCGGTGACCGGGGCGGTCGCGGGCCTGTGAGAAATAAAATTCTGAAATTAAATGAAAAAATATGGATCGCCCCGGCTTCCGTGGAAGATAGGATATGGAGAGCATTCGCGGATGTTACCGAGGACGGAGGCATAACCTGGAAGAAAAGTAATGAAATCACTATCCGGAATATAGATTACAATACTGTTACCGAGATAAAAAGTGACATTCCCGTTTCCGAGCAGTCCTTAAAAGGGAGGGGGGTAATTCAGCCGACCCTGTGGGAATCCGAACCGGGAAAGGTTCATATGCTTCTCAGGAGTACGGAAGGATGTATTTATAGAAGCGATTCTATAGATGGCGGACGCACCTGGGGAACGGCAATTCCAACCAACCTGCCGAACAACAACAGTGGCATCGACATAGTGAAAATTGAAAACGGCGCATTGGTGCTTGTATTTAACCCGGTGGGTGTAAACTGGGGGCCGCGAACACCGATCGCGCTAATGGTTTCTTTCGACAACGGAGAAACTTGGGGAGACATGCACATCCTCGAGAATACCGAAGGAGAGTATTCTTACCCCGCGATCGTAGCAAAAAATAATACGCTATACTTGACTTATACATGGCGCAGAAAAAGCATCGTCTATTGGGAAATAGAAGTACGGATATAAGTCTTGCTGAAAATAAAAAAGGGCTGCCTGATTTCGCCTCTACCGGTTCTTTCTCCTAAGGAGGAACTGTTTCATCGGTGGGAGTCTCTTCGGCTGCCGTGAACACGTCGTTTTCCTTACCTTTAGCCACCACTGACCCGGGCATATCTTGCGAAGTTGTTTTTCAAGATGCCGACCACCACTGATCGCATACATCGTTTGGCGCTTGATGCGTCCTTACGGTTGCGGCCTTTTCTCGCCGTCTGAACGAGTTTGCAACTTGTCAAAAAACCGAAGCGGCTACGGATGAAGGTGTACGAAATTGATCCCTGACTGCCGAGATTCAACCTTGCTGACTTTAATTTATACATATTTCTCTTTTATTGTCCCTTGATCATTGGAAGAAGCACGTCTCTCAGCAATCCCCCTGCTACTGAGAAAGGGAATGATTTTTTCATATCTATCCATAAAATTCTTGACAATAAGAGCAGGATATGATAAAGTTATACGTATGACTTATCGCAGCGGCAGGCGCTGCATATTTTTTACATTTATTAGTTATACGTATAACTTCAGAGGATTGGACAACCATGCGGGAAATACTGAGTTTAAACGGAAAATGGAAATTTCGCCTCGATCCGGAAAAACGAGGAGAACATTATCCAGAACAACTGAACATTACTCACAGGCACGATGCACGCTGGATGCATGAGAAATATGATGATTCAAATTGGGAAAAGATTCACGTACCTGCCTGCTGGCAAACCGAGGGATACGCTTATAACGGAGTGGCCTGGTATCGCACATACTTTCCGAGGCCAGAGGAACTACAATCCGGAAGCCGAGTTCACTTGTCCTTTGCCGGGGTGGATTATATTAGCGACGTTTGGCTCAATGGTCACTATTTAGGTTGTCATGAAGGTTACTTCGCCAGTTTTCATTATAACATTTCCCGATTGCTGTCGGAGGAGAACTATCTGGCGGTTCGGGTGGATTCTCCACGGACAGCCAGAGGGGAAGAGCATGAAATCGGGCAATTGAAAGAAACGGTCAAAGGAGCACTGGAACGCTGGGATGCGAATAACCCTGAAATCAATCCTGGAGGGATTTTTAACGATGTTAAGTTAATCATCTGTGGCCCGGTTTTTATCGAAAATATCGGTATTATTGCCAAACCGGTTTCTTATCCGCCAGCCGGAGAACCGGACAAGTCTGTGCGGGCTATGATCTCCGTAAATTCATCTGTTTCTGTAATCGCGTATGAAGATCCGCTCGTTGTTGAAGCGTGCATCGAGATTTTCTCGGTTCAAGACAAAAAGTGTGTTTATAACACCTGCCTGGAACAGACCTGTTTTCAGGGGCATCGAAGCTTGCAAGTCGATTTCATACTTGAAGAAGCCGCGCTTTGGTGGACTTGGGATTTGGGTAAACCGTCACTCTATGAAGTATCTGTAACGGTAACACATTCCGGTCTTGTATCAGACAGGTTGAGTAAAAAATTCGGGATCCGGTCCATTACATGCGGAAAAGGGTGGGAGACGTACTTAAATAATGTACGCTTTTTTCAGAGGGGCGCAAATTATTTATCCGATCAATTTCTTTCCCAAATGACGGCGGAAAAATATCGTTATGATGTTGAACTGCTGAAAAATGCCAATCTTAATACAGTCCACCCTTTCTGTGTAGTGGAAAAACAAGAGTTTTATGACTGCTGTGATTCTGTGGGAATGCTGGTGTACCAGGATTTCCCTATTTGGCTTATGGCTTCCAACTCAAACGGTTTTGTTCGGAAAGCCCTAAGCCAGTCCGAAGAATTGATAGACCAATATGGCATACATCCCAGCATAGGAATATGGAATTTCGGAAGCCAATCTAGTATAGCGAACTTTGAAAAGCTATGCATAGCCCTGTTTAATCATGCATCTGAAAAGGATCCGTACAGGATTCACAATCACGGAAACGCAGCTTTTGTTGATCTGGATGAGCATTATACACATCCCACCCGTTCATTTTTCTGGCCGAAATCTTACAGCGAATATTTCGAAAAAAAATATAGATGGAAACAGGATGCGCATATTTATGCCGGATGGTATACAAAGAACTTCTCCGACCTTTTCGATCTCCCAAAAGAGCGATTGACACTTGTTACCGAATATGGGGCGCAATCATTGCCGGGATTAGCCACTCTGAAAAAAATTATTAAGCCAGAGGATCTCTTTCCGCCGAATTGGAATGCATATGCGAAGAGATGTCTCCAACCGGAATTATTATTGTCTCATGTTCCCTTGTCTGAAACTATTGAAGAGTTTATTGAAGATACTCAGAAATACCAGGCAGAACTGATCAAATATCATACTGACTATTACCGGCGTCACAAGTACGATCCTTGTAATGGCGCGCATCTTTTTCTCTTCAATGACTGCTGGCCTTCGATTACCTGGTCAGTAGTTGAATATGACAGGACACCCAAGAAAGGGTATTACGCCTTGCAACAAAGCATGCGCCCTCTGCAAGTTATTCTAAGCTATAGATCATTTACGATCCCTATAAATGAAAAAGTCGAATATCAGGTCTATGTTGTAAATGATTTCGGCCGGGATTTTAATAATGGTTTAGTATTAATCGAGATTACAGATCCCTCCAATACGGTAGTTGAACATACGAAACAATCCTGCGATGTCCCGGCAGTGAGTATAATCCTGCTTGGAACAATTGAATGGACTCCATCTAGATCTGGTGATTACCTGGTTACTATTTCCTTTCAACATTATGAAAAGGAGATCTCAAACAATACATACCGTTTCCATGCAGAGAATCGAAGACCATAAGTAGGAGGTGATAGAGGGGAAAATATATATTTTAAAAACAGGCAGTAAAATCGAGTTTTATTTTTGGTTTTCGTTGTTCAAGGGATTTATGAGCACAATCCTTTGAACTTAAGAATGAACGAAAGAAAGGAGCATTTATGTTAGAGAAAAAAAATTTGTTTCAAGTATTGATTGTGTTTCTCATGTTCAATATTTCTATGTTGTTTGCAGGCGGCCAAAGAGAAATTCCAACCGACATCAAGGGCCAGGAAATCGTCCAACTGAGATTTTTCTTTCCCGGAGGACGGGGCCGTGATGAAGCCTACGGGGCCCTTGTTGCTGAGTTTGAAACTGTCCATCCAACAGTTAAAATCGAAATACAAACCGCCCCCTATGCCGACTATTTTGCACAGCTTCCGGTTATGTGGACCTCTAATAATCCTGCGGATATTGTTCTGGTGGACAGCCCGGATGTTAAAGCATACGCATATAACGAAGCCATCGTGCCGCTTGGCGATGTTTTTTCAGCAGAAGATCTGTCGGACTTCGCTCGCAGTATTGTTTCCGAACTTAAGTTTAAAAATGAACTCTATGCCGGTCCAGTGGAAGAATCGGCTATTGCGGTTTATTACAATAAAGATTTATTTCAACAGGCCGGAATCGTAGTCCCTGAGCGGCTGGACAATGCCTGGACATGGCCGGAGTTTGTTAAAAACGTACAGAAAGTGATTGAGGATAATTCTGCTCAAGGGAAGGCAAATTTGTGGGGGCTTGTGTTTCTCGGGAATCCCCCAGTTTCCGACTATTGGTCAATACCTTTTATACGGAGCATGGGGAAACCAGGGTCTCCGACTTTCACGGGGATTTCTTCCGACGGCACACGGATTTCGGGCTTCGCCGATACTGAAGAAGCCTATCGAGCTTATCAGTTCTGGCAGGATATTTATAACAGGTGGAAGCTTGCTCCGAAAGAAACGATTCCGGATGCCTTTGGTAGTGGAAAGGCAGTTACAATGATTTCTTTTCCGGCCTGGGGAAGTAGACTTACAAAAAATTTTCCGGGATTGAATTGGGGGGTTATGCCTCTGCCCTATCACAACACCCCGATAACCCACACCGGAGGATTCGCGTTAGCTGTTTCCAGGAAAAGCAAGCACATAAAGGAAGCGAAAGAATTCATTCAGTACGTTACAAGTCCCAAAGGGTTTATGAAATACTACAGCATTTCAAGTATCATGCCCGCTCGTAAATCGCTTCTTGACTCTATCGACGATTTTCAGAAAGGAAGCCTGCGCGTATTCCGGGATGAGCTTATTGAATGGGGATACCCGCGGCCGGAAGGGCCCGGCCATGATATCTATAATTCGATGATTTCGAAGATGATGATAGATATCGCGAAAGGGGCGGATATTGGAGAAATTGTTCCAGCCACAGTACAGGCGATTGATCGACAACTCTCCCGTTTCAAATAATGTAAAGGTGCCGACAGAATGGAACGTAGTTTACTTTTACGAGACACGGGTTAAAAAATGGTTGGGTTTTGTAAATCAGGAAGGACTTTAATCAAGAATGATCAACTCAAGGCAGCTATTATTCTCTCTCTGCCGGCACTTATCGGTCTGGTACTCTTCCGGTACTGGCCGATGTTGGAAGCTTTTCGGTTAAGCTTTTATAAAGTCAACATTATTTCTGGTAATCGGGATTGGATAGGATTTACGAATTATTCCGAAGTGCTGCGGGATAAAATATTCTATCGATCCCTTTGGATCACCAGCCGGTTCCTTATTCTCAAAGTTCCATTTCAGATGACGGCAGCTCTTCTATTAGCCCTTCTTGTTAAGAAACAATGGACAGGGGTTAAGATTTTCCGCTCGCTCATCCTTATTCCGGTTATTACTTCCATGGTTGTAGTAACTACAATTTGGGGTCTAATGTATCACTCCACTATAGGACTGTTCAACAGTATCTTAACAGCTATGGGTGTTCCACCTCAGCCTTTCCTGACCAGTCCGAATCAGGCTTTATTGTCGATCGCTGTTATGACCATATGGAAAGATGTTGGTTTTAGTATGATTTTTTATCTGGCCGGGCTTCTGGGAATACCTGGATCATATTATGAAGCTGCTAGGCTCGACGGTGCGAATCGAATGCAGATCCTCCATTTTATTACCATACCGCTGCTTAAGGGTACAAATCTTTTTATACTCCTCACAGAAACAATCTCAGCCTTCAAGGTTTTCATACCTGTTCTTCTTCTGACAAACGGTGGTCCTGTCAACTCCACCAAAGTAATCGTCTTAAACATTTATGAAAATGCTTTTAAATACAACAGAATGGGGTACGCCTCAACAATCTCCGTACTTCTCTTTCTGATTCTTCTAACGATTAGCCTGGTACAAATACGATTAACGGCTGATAAATCTGAATAGCATGGGAAAAAGGAGAACTATCCATTCTATGAAAATTGCGTCTATAGATATCTTCTACCGCGTCTGCATGCAAAAAGTTAAACGGGCTTGCTTTCTTTTCTCCGTACTTGCGATTTCAATTGTCTTTGTGATCCCTTACCTATGGATGATCGTATCAGCCTTCAAGGCCCGGGAGAACATTTTCGCTGATTTATCACCCATATCTTATAAACTCTTTATTCCTTATCGGCCAACGTTGTCCAATTTTCTGAAACTCCTTGAGGAAACTATTTTCCCACTGGCCCTCGTAAACAGCCTAGGTATCGCCGTAATTACTATCATCTTTTCTCTGGTGCTGTGCAGTATGATTTCTTTCGCTATTTCGCGGCTTGAATTTCCAGGACGAAATGTGCTATTTGTTTTAATTATCTCGACAATGTTGATACCATTTGAGATGGTGATGGTTCCCATGTTCCTTCTGGTACAGAAACTTAAGTTGGATGATACCTATCCGTCGATTTTTTTACCCTGGATAAGTGATCCCTTTATAATTTTTTTACTGCGCCAGCACTTTCTGGAAATACCACAGGCTTTGCAGGATGCAGCCATAATCGACGGCTGTTCGTACACAAACATCTTTTTTAGAATAATGCTGCCAAATATCAAGCCGGCTTTGATTAGTGCTGCCCTTATAAAGTTCATTTTTTCATGGGACGCATATGTCTGGCCATTGGTGGTCATACGTGATAAAACAAAAACTGTAATAACGGTGGCAATTGCAAAATTATTCACCGATCAGGATATACTCTGGGAACTAATCTTCGCAGGCGCCTTTCTGGCGACGATACCTATTCTGGTATTGTTTTTTTTCCTCCAGAGATATTATGTCGAAGGGATTGTTACAACAGGAATAAAATGACAGACATGAAAAGGGCTCAATTATGAAAAAAGAGGGACCGGAAGCGAACAATATAACGAGTAAGGATATTGCCAAGCACATCGGCGTCTCTCAGGCAACAGTCTCACTTGTATTATCAGGAAAAGCCTATAAACGGGTCTCACAAGCAACCCAGGCAGCAATAATAAAAAGAGCAAATGAGTTAAAATATAGACCCAATGAGGCTGCTAAAACGCTGCGTAAGGGTGAATCAAAGACTATCGCGTTTGTAATTCCGGATGTGAACAATCCCTTTTTTAGTGCGGTTTTACAGGGTTCCTATGAGGCAGCCAGGCAGCAGGGATATCATCTTGTGCTGCTAAGCATCAAGGGAGATAAAGAATGGAAAGATTTTATACTCAGCTCTCTTTATTCGCGTTCTATCGGCGGGAT
>JBFMGN010000121.1:0-7737 GCA_040752435.1 Spirochaetota bacterium | reverse complement strand
AGCGCGCTCGGTTCGGGACCGAGAGGTCGACGGTTCAAATCCGCCCAGCCCGAAGTCTGCTTGCTGAGAGCAAGCCATACCCTTTCGCGGGCTACTTACGTAGTCCGCCCAGCCCGAGATATCAGAAGAAAACTTTCCAACCAGGAAAGTTTTATCGAAACATTGAGGGTGTAGTGTCGATTCGATAAGGCCCGAAGTCAGGCGTGGGTATAGAGATTCATCATTGGGGCGCAGCCACGCGGTGGAAGAATTACAAAAACCGCCGGTAATCGCAGCCAAGGGCTGTGGCGAGGCGTATTGCGCTGCCTTTCCCAACAGGACGTTTATCGTTTTCCATGGCTGAAATATGGGGAACAGGGATTCCTGTCTTTTTCGAGAGTTCCGCCTGGGTAAGGCCCGCGTTGTCGCGGTAGACCTTCAGAGACATGCCCGGGGTGACAGATTCTCGCAGATTGTCGAACCAGGCGCTTTCGCGGATAGATTCATATTCATCGTCATCCGAAACGACGAGCTCAGGTAGTTCCTTTTTAAGGATATCGAGAACGGCATCGGCGCCTTTCCCCTTGATTTCGACCTCAATATGGCGCGTTTTCTCTACTACCAGCATAATATACCTCCACTAGCGTGGTACCCGATTCATGACACCAACAGGCGACCCATTTATCCGCCAGGTGGCAATGATGGGTGATCTTGCCAAGCCTGGAATAATGGGGCCAGGTTTTCTGAACAGGGCCGGTTTGCTCAAGGTCAAGCAGAAGGTTTACGAACTTTGCGCGTACAAATAAAGGCGCCTTCTCGATTACCTTTCGCGCCTTTTTTAAGACCTTGACCGTATAACTCACTATTTAATATTACCAATAAATGGTAATGCCGTCAAGGCAAGGCAAGTTTCAATAAAAGTGCTTGTTAAATATCCTAATATCTCTCATACTATACAGAGGCAATATCAGTCACCGGAGGCAACGATGAAGAAACGAGGAAAAATATACTGGATTCTTTTAGCTATTACAATTATATTTACACTCTGTGCCGTAAGTACAATTATCCCGGTAGCATCCGCAAGTAAAACGTGCCTCCTTGGATATAAGGCCCACTGTTCCTTCACGCCGGTCAGTACAGTGATCTGCCTTTTCCTTTCGGCTGTTACCTGCATTATCAGACGGAGACTGTTTCTCTTATAAAAGATGATCAATCTGTTCCATCTACAATTATTCGTGAAACACGAGGTTACTTTGAGTTTTTGGTTGTTTCAGTTTATGGAGTATCTTTCCGAATATAAAAGTGGCTTCTATGAACACTTTACGATACTTATTGCTTATACTGTGCCTTGGTGCATTTCTCACTCCGTATAATTCGTATACCGATCAAATCCATATTCTGCAAAAGGATGAAACCCTCTATAAGATTGCTCACACCTACCGTATATCGGTGGAGACACTATTACGAATCAATGACATCCATAATCCGCATACATTGAAAGTCGGTATGGCGTTAAAGATTCCGGATCAATACACGGTGGTTAAAGGAGATACTCTCTACGGAATTGCTAAGAAATATGGTACTACTGTGGAACAGCTTCTTTCATTGAATAATTTGAACGCGGGACATATCTTAAAAGCAGGTGAGAAACTGTTTGTCGCGCGTGTCGTATCGAGTGTTACAGCCGGTATTAAGCGAAGGGCTGAACCAACCGATACAACTGGAACAGCAGCTACAGAACCCTTCCAGGAAATGGAGATTACTCCCAAAAATCAGAAAACCGGGAGTGACGGTTCTGTTCCTTTCTGGCCTCACGATGGGGAACGACTGTTGCAGGATGGTAAGATGATCGGTACACAGATTTACGGTCAGAAAGGTGATGTAATTAAATCCATCGCAAGCGGCCAGGTTATCTGGTCGGGACCGTATCGTGGATTTGGGAGGGTTGTTCTTATACAATCCGATGATGGATATATTTATATTTATGGAGGAAATGACCTTATAAGCGTTAAGGTTGGCGATACTGTAAAACCAGGTACAGTTATAGGTCAATTGGGAGTAAATCCAATCTCAGGAAAACCGAGTGTTTTTTTCAGCATTTTCAAAGATGGCAAGCCGGTTGATCCGGAAAAAGCGCCGCGCGGATAAAAATTTTGCTTGACAATTTGTAAATCTCGAAATAGGCTGAAAGTTGCCTTTAATCAGTTGTACTATGAATAACGGACGTGGTGCTAAAAAATTTACATCGAAAAAGGCAAGACAATATAACGCACAAATCAATTCTTAAAAATATAAAAGAAAAAGATCCCATAGCCCTCTATTTGAAACAAATCTCACGTTATGCGCTTCTTACTGTGGAAGAAGAACAGAAAATCGGGCGGAAGATTAAGCAATTACAGGCACAGTTGGAAAATTTGACAAAAAATCGCAACCAAAAAAAGATCAGCCAGGTTCACTATCTTAATAAACGGAAGGAGATGGAAGAAGAACTTAAGTATAATAAAAACAGGATGATAAATGCCAACCTCAGGCTGGTGGTCTCAATTGCAAAAAGATATCAGTATCGCGGTCTATCGCTTCTGGATATGATAGATGAAGGGAATATAGGACTTATAGAGGCGATAGAACGATTCGACTATTCAAAGGGTTGTAGATTTTCTACCTACGGTACATGGTGGATCCGCCAGGCGATTATCAAATCCCTGGCCGACAAGGGCAGGGTAATCCGAATACCTATCCATATGCTGAATACTATTAAAAGGTGCTATTACGCTGCAAAATTCATGACCCAAGAACTGGGACGCGATCCCAGTTCTGAAGAACTGGCAGAGTATATGAATCTGCCGGTCAAAAAAGTGAAAGAGATAATTAAAATTTCCCAGGAAACAACATCCCTCGATACTGTAGTAGACGATGACAATTCAACAAAACTTTCGGATCTGCTTTCCGATGAAAATTCAATGGAACCTTTTGATCTGGTTTTCCATATGACCTTGCAGAATGCTATCGAACAGGTGTTAAGCCAGCTTAACGCGCGGGAGATGAAAATTATTCAATTGCGGTTTGGGCTTACCGGTGAAGGACCATGTACATTACAGGAAACCGGGAAGCTACTCGGCATTACCCGAGAGCGGGTTCGCCAAATCCAGGAAAAAGCGATTGGTAAATTACGAAATATTACTCGAATGAAAGACTTTCAGGATATTGTTTAATGTAAACTTATTCATTCTTAAAGTCTGACGCCGATAAACCATTTCGTATAAAAATCAATTTGGGTTTGCCAGATATGCACCGTTGTCGGAGTCCCGGTAAAGGTTACAGGTTCCCTTGTGATACCCAAAATCTGTGTATCCAGGCTTAAACCACCGAATACCCCAAGTACTTTGAAAAGGCTTAAGCCCAGAACACCCCGAATATAGGGGTATAAACCCAGTGACTGCAGCATAAGAAAATCCGGCGCATTCGTGTTTGAAATATTACCCGCGGCTATGTGTTTTGCCGATAAATCGATATCGATATACATTGGGTCCCCGCCGAAATGAATTCCGAATCCGATGCCGGACAGAAGTGTTTCCGGAAGCGGTTTAAAAGGAGTACCCAAAAACACAAGAGTATAGAACCTTTTGGTACCGAACTGAAAACCGACATGGGCGAAGCTTTCCTGGTCGTACCAGCCCTGAAGATGATACAATCCGTCTTTAGAGATATTTATTAATCCTACCGGAAGCCCGGCAATACTTCGATTTATGTTTATGAGCCCTAGCTGTGTTCCTTTTACATCACCTGCAATATTCACCAGCCCGACCTGAGCTCCGGCAACAGCGGAACTGATATTTACAATACTCAGTTGAGCGCCATTGATGCTGCCGGTTTTATTAAAAATACCAGCAGCCTGGACACCTTTAAAACTGTTGTTATTGATGTTGAATACTCCTGCGCCTTGAAACCCGTAGAAGTTGTTGCTATTTATATTAAAAACACCTGAGGTTTGGGCGCCATAAAAATTTTTCCCGTTAATATTAAAAACGCCTCCGTTTTGCAGACCTTTGAAATCGCCTCCGGCGATATTGAATACTCCGGAAGTCTGAAAATAGGAAACAGATCCGTGTGTGATGTTAAAGGTACCGGCAGCCTGGAGACCGAAGAGCGCTCTCCCCGCGATATTAAAAACCCCCGAAAGCTGTGCGCCGGATACATCCCGGCCTGCATGCGAATAGATACTTGAGGCTTGTACCCCCTTTACATCTTTACCGGCTTTACTGAAGATACTTGTAATTTGCGCCCCCCTTACGTCTTCAGTCGCCATACTGATGAAACCGACTTCTACGCCGTCGATTCTATAGACATTTCCAAAAAAGGACAGGGAAAAATAATGGACGATTTTTCTCTCCGGATCCCCGGCATTCGGGAGAAAGGAAACATTCGCGTACTCATGAATAAAGTTGTCGCGGGAGGAGGATTCCGCCGTTTCTTGTTCCCCGCGGATGCGCGTGGATTCTTTAAGCTGGAAATTAAAATCTTTCTGATAAATTGCAATTTTTTTGCCGTCCAACAGTGTTATAGAGGCCTCGTACAGATTCTCACCTTTATTTAGGGTCATTTTATAGCTGCCGGGAGGCAGAGCCAGGGCGATGGGGATCCCCGCTATTTTCTGAACTTCTGCCACAAGCTTTCCAAAACTGTCCCTCATGAAAAGACGCCCGCTCAATTCCTCCGATAAGAGAATGGCGGCCGATGATGTTCTGAGATCCGTTAAGACGAGATCCCCCGCACCTGTCAGTTGAATATCGTAGGATGGGTGCTGAGGACCTGCCTGGGTATTTATCGTTCTTGCCAGGGTTTCATCAAAAGCATACTTATACGCTTCGTTAAGCGTTATTTTCCCATCCCCGGTGTTGTCTGCGGCGCCTCTGAGGCCTGAAATCAGGTAGTGAGTAAAAAAGGAAGCACCGATTTTATCGGACTCCTGGGCAGCTTCATCGGCGGAACTTGAGGTTAAAAATGCATGCCCTTTCATTGTTGCCGAGTCATCGATAAGGAATGGCGATCTTCGAGTTCCTCCTTTCAACCGCGTAAAAGCGCCTGAGGAGCAAGAATCGAGAATGGCAATATTGACATCGGCCTCGATGTTTTGAATTTTCTGCCTGAGGGCCGGGTATGAAAAACTTGTTTCACCAAGAAGCAGACCGTTTTCATCGGAGTGGCCTGAGTAATACAGAAGGAATTCGGTTCTGCGGGCTTCCAGTTTTGACAGGGTGATTTTGTCTTTTATTGTACCGAAACTCTCTTCCAGGTTTTTTGAAGTGGGATCCAATAGTATTATTCTGTCACTTATATCTATGCCTCCCATTTCTTTCATTATGTCAGCCATCGCCGTTGCATCGCTGGTTGCATACTCCAATTTTACACGATTGATACCGCCGTAATTTGACCCTACAAAAATGGCAAATCGCCTGATGGAAAGGCCCTCTTCGGAAGGGGAGCTGTTCATTACCGGAATGATCAGAATAAAAATTGAGAATAGGATTAATTTGAATTTTGGTTTCACTATTGACCCTCCTTCTTCAGTAGAATTGATACCTGTTCGTATTCCTTCGGGAAATGCAAGGTAGTATTTGCATTCATTTGACTTTTTACAGATTCGTTTTTGACAAGTGAAAGTATCTGATTAGTGGAAAACGGATTATCGGATGTAATAAAATAAAATCGTTCGAAGTTTGGGGCGTCATCCAACTCGTATGAATAGGGGAGTGTTATTTCACCGTCACTTTGCAGGGCGGTCGAGGTGGTAACTTTTTCGGGGTAATGCAAGGTCACCGTACCACGGCCGTCAACCGAGAGAATAACTCCATATTTTTTACCGCCGGAAATATAGGCTATTTGAAGCAGATCCTTCTCTTTAACCCTGGTATGATCAGTTAACAGTTCAGGGTTACTTCCAGTTGCGCGGTAGATATGGAGTTGGGGACGCATACCCTTTATGCGGATCGACTCAGCCTGGCTTGCATTTTGGTGCGAAATCCCCCTTTTAGTAAGAGGAACAATCCCAATAATCATAATGACTACCGCGGCCGCTAAAATTGGTATTGAGATATACTTTTTGTAGTGGGCATATTCAAATATACGGCTGCGCTTCTTTTCAGCGGTTTCATAATACTTTGACATAATCCTTTTGACCATAACCTCGGGGGGGTAGGTCTTTAGAATGTCCTCATTGGATATTTTTAGCTCATCCAGGCGGCTTATCATTTCTCCATCACTTTGAATTTTGTCCTGGTACTGTGTGGAAGCTTCTCCAAGAAGTATCTGTTCCAGATAAAGGTCGGGTATGTTTTTTCTCATAAGCTATACCTCCTTAAGTGCAAGACCTTTATTCCGCAAGGTATTAAGGCGCTTTCTGACTCCGGAAACAGAAAGTCCTACTTGTTCTGCAGTTTCCTCCAGGGTAAAATTGTCAATGTAATGAAGCACTGCGATTACTTTGGTTGTTTCCTTTTCCGCATCAAATAGACGATCGAGGAAGTGCACAGTCAACGCTTTTTTTCAGGGTTATCATAAGATGCGATATTCATCAAAATCTCTTCATGCGCAGTTTGTGGTCGTCTCTTATCACTGCGTATGATATTCAGGCATATGTTCGTTGCAATCGTGTAAAGAAGACTCGACGGCGCCCGGTCGTTAAGCCGGTCTTTCTTTTTCAGAACTGCTACGAACACGTCCTGCATGGCATCCAGGGCTTTGTCCTCATTTTTTAATAAAGTTCTGCACCTTCTTAGCACCATGGGTCCGTATTTCCTGTATAATTCCTCGATGTTGACAGCCACAAAACTTTTCGTCTCTAAAAAGCACCGTTATACGATTTAACACCTCAAAAAGGAGAAAATGTTACTTTTATATAAAAAATATACCTTAACCGGGTTTTTTCAAATAGTTAACGCCAAAATAATTTACCTTTCTTGTAAATCTTTAGTAATTTAAGGGTAATGCTTGTTTCCAATAATGAAGAACTACGAGCTTACGCTCGTAGTATCTTCGTTCCGTATGGTATGGCCTTCGGCCGATTGTAGCCCCCTTCGAGGGCGAGAAGTTAGGGCAAAATATAGGGTAGTATCGCCTTATCTATAGGCTAACGCTTATAGATAAGGCGATGGACGGAATCAATATGGGGGGGATAGAATGAAGGGAAAAGTGCACATTTATTCTCAGAATGGGACTATCCTTTGCACTATTCAAGGGTTAATTAATATCACCCACGCGGAAAATGTCACAGTTATCACTTACCAGGAAGATAATAAAAAAACAATGACGATTCAGACCAATATGCCATATATTTATTGGCAGGATTAGCTTTAAACACCGGCGATTTACTCCGGCCGCTATATGCCTGCCCAGATAACTCATCAGATCTTCGCCGATGAACTTCTTCGCCGAAGTCTGGGAAAAGAGGAGAGCTCAACTCTTAATAGATATTATCCATTGCTGACTCTGGCTGCACAAGGACCGGATATCTTTTACCATAATCAAAGAACAAAACCCAGCGGGTTCAGTTTTGGAAGGCTCATTCATACCAATGGATTCGGGCTGCTCATCGCGGCCATGCTTAAGTATGCCATCCGTAAAAATGCCGGATTATACTCGGATTTGGCGGTTTTCATTCTGGGCTTCACAAGTCATGCTTTTTTAGACCGAAAAACGCACCCGTATATTATATACTTTTCAGGCTGGGTGGAACCCGGAAAAGCAGAGACCGAAAGCTTC
>JBFMGN010000120.1:0-7814 GCA_040752435.1 Spirochaetota bacterium | reverse complement strand
TGAAATTATTTCAAATAAAAAGGCAAAATTATGGTGGGGTGAATAAATTAACGACTCTGAACTGAAAGTTTTGGAACAGGTGATTGAAGAACTTGAAAAACGGAAAACGCGGTATGAAAGCCGGTAGCAGGAGCCGAACTTGTGGGAGGGAAAGAACTTAAAAAAAGCCTCAAAACTGTTCCGGAAGAAACGCTATTCCAATGTAATAAACTTACTCGAACCTCAAGTTTTCAGATTCCGTGACAACGTGGCTTTTTTTTATCTACTGGGCGTCTCATGCCTTTATACCGGTGATTTTGGAGGTGCATATTCCTACTTAAAGCGGGTCCTGCACTCCCAACCGAGAGATGTTAACTCGCTGTTAGGGCTCGCCGCCATCCATCTTAAGAAACATGAAATAAGCGAAGCAATAATGTGCTGGCTTTCCGCCCTTGAAATTGAGGGAAATAATAAAATCGCCCGGTATGGGTTAAAAGTAGTTAAAAAAGACTCAACTCCCGAAAAAGTTTCTGCTTTCGTTGAATCCAAGACATTCTTCAAGCTTTATCCCAAAACAGGTTTTTATGTAGCGTATCTCGTACCTG
The DNA here is from genome assembly GCA_040752435.1 of Spirochaetota bacterium. GTDB lineage: Bacteria > Spirochaetota > Spirochaetia > SPDA01 > JBFMGN01 > JBFMGN01. Next base: position 7,230 of record JBFMGN010000120.1, on the reverse strand, counting down.
TTCTTTTGCTGACGGTTTTCATTACCGTGACTGTCGTAGTCGGTCTTCCGATTGTCAAGAATAAGATTCTATCTGAGAAGAAACCGCGCCAGGCGGAAGTATATTCTCTAAGCTTGAAAAACGGTAATGAAAAAATCACTGAGTTTGCAGGGCAATACAGGTACATGCTGACAGAAAAGGAAATTCAAAAAGCCTTTGAAAAAGCAAAAATGTATTTCGAGAATTTCGATGACAATCTGGCCCAGGTGGAAATAAATCGAATATTGGAATCAAACGCCTCTTTTAGGGTGAAAGACAAAGCCCGGATCATTATGGGCTATTTAAAGCCGCCTGATTTTACAACCATTCGGCCTAGTATTCCCTATGAGGATGTAGTCAAAGACCCCTATCTGTATAAGAACTGCTATATTCTCTGGCGCGGCAAGATCGTTAATATTATTGTAACAAAAGAGCAGATTCGTTTTGATTTTCTAGTGGGGTATGAAGATGAAAAAGTCCTTAAAGGAATCGTACCGGTTACTATGAATTTTGCCGCGAACCTGGAACAGGGTGCTTCCATCGAGATTCTTGGTAAAGTGACCTTCGATAATAAGATTTCAATCCAGGCCCTATCTATACACAAACTCGCTCCGTGAAAGTTTAACTATGCGTGCCGTTGTTCAAAGGGTTAAGGACTGCTCAGTTACAGTTGACGATAAAATTATCGATAAAATCGATGCAGGCTTACTCGTCTATCTTGGTATTGGTAATGACGATACGATGGATGATGTGCACTATACAGCCGACAAAATCCTTAATCTCCGTATCTTTGACGATTCGGATGGAAAGATGAACCTTTCCCTGCTGGATATGAAAGGCTATGGAATTATAGTCGTCTCCCAGTTCACGTTGTACGGAGATACCAGGCGGGGCAGGCGCCCCTCATATTCAAATGCCGCGCCGGTTAAGGATGCCAGAAAAATGTATGAAGATTTTCTTCATCACCTGGAAACTTTAGGCTTAAAACCGGGCAGGGGAGAATTCCAGGCTTCAATGAAAGTAACTTACACGAATAACGGTCCGGTAACTATACTGATAGATTCCAGAAAGCAGTTTTAATACTGTCCTCTGTCCTTGTCTTGACCTTACATATTCCTCATTATAAGCTGTGAATCAACAAAAGGTTTTTTCCTGTATATATAGGGAGAAAGGGGGATCCGTATGGTAAAGAAAATAAATTCAGCCGAACAGTTTTCGGAAGGCGTCTATAATGACAAGATGAAAGCACTCGATGCGGCCAAGCTTCAAATTGAAAAGCAGTTCGGTAAAGGCTCCCTCATGAAACTCGGCTCGGGTACCGAAATCCCGGGGATCGAGGTTATTCCAAGCGGTTCTATTCTGCTTGATGCTGCCTTAGGCGTAGGGGGATATCCAAAGGGTCGTATAGTTGAAATTTACGGACCGGAATCATCCGGGAAAACGACCCTTGCTCTGCATGCAATCGCGGAAGCCCAGAAAAAAAAGGGGATTGCCGCTTTTATCGATGCGGAACATGCTCTGGATCCCGCCTATGCCAAGGCTCTGGGGGTAAACATCGATGAACTTTGGGTTTCTCAACCGGACAACGGCGAACAGGCGCTTGAGATTACCGAATCCCTGATTCGTTCAGGCGCGGTTGATGTAATTGTAATCGATTCTGTCGCCGCACTGACACCCCAGGCCGAAATTGAAGGCGATATGGGTGATTCCCATATGGGTCTTCAAGCCAGATTGATGAGCCAGGCTTTACGAAAATTGACAGGCACAATTTCAAAATCGGGTACATGTCTTATCTTTATTAATCAGATTAGAATGAAAATCGGCATAATGTTTGGAAATCCGGAGACAACCACCGGGGGGAAAGCATTAAAATTTTATTCTTCGGTAAGGCTTGAAGTAAGAAAAATCGAAACAATTGAAAAAGGAACTGAAGACGCAATAGGAAATAAAGTCAGGGTAAAAGTAGTTAAAAATAAAGTGGCACCTCCTTTTAAGAAGGCAGAACTGGAAATCATTTTCGGCAAAGGATTTTCGGCGAGCGGCGGTCTCTTAGATGCCGCTTTGAAGTATGAGACTATCCAGAAAAGCGGCAGCTGGTACTCTTATGGAGAAGAGCGAATCGGCCAGGGCAGGGAAAATGCCAAACTATACCTTGAGACTAACCCGGGGACCGCCGAAGAAATCGAAAAGAAACTCAGATCCCTCCTTTTCCCGCAAAAAAAATCTGAAAATAAAGACGAAATAAAAGAATCTGCAAAACCTGAAAAGGTTAAATCTGAAAACTCAGAAACTTCGGATGGAAAGGAACTCTTTTAGTATTGAATCGAAAGTATTTCTTGGATTGGGATCAAACCTCGGTGAGAGAGAAAAGAATATTGTTTCGGCTGCAGAATATCTTACCGAGCATATAACGATTAACAAAACTGCCACGCTGTACGAGACACTCCCCAGGTATAATACAAATCAGCCGCGGTTTCTCAACACCGTTATATCGGGCAAGACCGATCTTGAACCCTTTAGCCTGCTAAAGTTTATCCAGAAAATTGAAAATGCACTCGGACGCAACCGGGAAAAAGCCGGCTTTAAAGGCCCGCGGTCCATAGATATCGATATCTTATTATACGGAAAAAGGGTAATAAAATCCGAGACTTTAATCCTTCCGCATCCCGGGATAAAAGAAAGAAAATTCGTCCTTGTACCTCTCCTGGAGATTGAGCCTCTTATAACTGATCCCGAGACAGGAAAACAGTACAGTGATTACCTGTCAACCCTTGAAGAACAAGGCATATATTACTTTTCTCTGAAAAAGTATTCCAACACCTTCAAAAAATTTTCAAGAAAGTGTATATAGGAATATAGGAGAACAATTGACAACAGAAGAAAAATATCACTTCAAATTTGGAGAATTTGAAGGTCCCCTGGATCTTCTGCTCTTTCTTATAAAAAAGGCTGAAGTGAGCATCTATGATATTCCAATTGCCGCCATAACAGAACAGTATCTGATGTATCTTGAATATGCGACTAAGATAGATCTGGATAACTTAACTGAATTCTATTTAATGGCGGCGACACTCCTCTACATAAAATCAAAAATGCTGCTTCCTATTGATGTGGACATCGAAGAAGAATACAATGATCCCCGAAAGGAGCTCGTGGACAGACTTATTGACTATCAAAAATTTAAGAAATATTCACACTTGATGGCTGAAAAAGAACAGGAAGCGGAATGGGTAATAGAACGACGTCGAAAACAAATAATATTGCCGTTTCCGGAAGATGATGAACTTTGGGAAAAGATAGACATTTGGGATCTTCTTAAGACATTTGCCAATATAATCTCCTCATTATCTTCCGAGCGGATTATTGATCTGTATGAGGAAGTTTCAATAAACGAGAAACTGACGTTGCTAAATGAGCTGCTTGAAGTTCGCGGGGAGTTTATTTTTACGGATTTAATTATCAAAACCAAATCCATCATGGAGATTGTCTGTTCTTTCCTGGCTGTTCTTGAAGCCGTCAAATCAAAAAAGATTTCAATCTATCAGAACAGGCTGTTTGGAGACATCCGGATAAAACCCTATGAGCTAAAAGAACCGGTTAAAGAGGGCGAGGGCGGTAATGGAGCTTGAAAAAGAAACGGCGCTTATTGAAGCAATCCTCTTTCTTGAAATGGAATCTACGGATCTGAAAACCTTGTGCAGGATAAGCGGTTTGTCGAAGGAAGTAGTTGTAAGCGCAATTAACTCACTACAACAAAAATATAATGCTGATTCACACGGCATAGAAGTACTTGAAATCGGCGGCGGTTTCATGTTTTCTCCTAAAAAAGAACTGTGGGGCTTCTTAAGAGACTATTACGGTCAGAAGAATAAAAACCGGCTTTCCAGGGCTGCCCTTGAAACGCTGGCAATAATTGCATATTCACAGCCGATAACGAAAGCTGAAATTGAAAATTTGAGGGGCGTCAGCGCCGAAGGAATGCTTAAAGTCTTATTGGAGCGCAATTTGATTAGAGAGGTGGGTAAAAAAGAAACGCCGGGAAGACCGGTACAATACGGTACTACCAAAGAATTTCTAACTTCATTCAGATTGAAAAGCATTTCGGATCTTCCGAAACTTGACGAGCTGGACAGGGAAAGGTTTGAACTGGATGGTTAATCAGAATAGTGAAAGAAGAGAGGCAGGAATCAGACTGCACGTTTACCTGGCACACTGCGGGGTCGGTTCCAGGCGAAAATGCGAACAATACATCCGTGAGGGGCGGGTAGCGGTTAACGGCCGGAAGATCCAGGAACTTGGTTTTAAATGCCTGGAAAGCGATTCAATCACCTTTGACGGGAAAAGGGTTCGAAAAGAAAAACGAAAGCTGTATATTGCTTTAAATAAACCGCCCGGGTATCTCTGTTCCCAACAAGACCCTGAACAGAGACCGCTCGCCTTAGATTTACTCAAGCGGAAGTTTCCAGAACGGATTTACAGTGTCGGCCGGCTTGATTTTCTCTCATCCGGCTTACTGTTTTTTACCAATGACGGAGATTTTGCCAAAATTGTATCTCATCCGTCGTCGAATATTGAGAAGGAGTACTATATTCAGACAAAAGAACCGATGCCGTCTGAAATGCTCGAAACTTTTCTAAGAGGTATTACCGTTGATGGCGTCCGCTACAAAATAAAAAAATATAAAATAAAAAACCCTACAGCCGTTTTTCTTACATTAACGGAAGGGAAGAACCGTGAAATCAGATATCTTCTCTCTTATAAGGGGTTTACCATAAAAAAAATATACAGGACCAGAATCGGATGTGTTACTGTGGAGGGGATTAAACCTGGCGGTTTTCGCATGCTTACCGTCAAAGAAATCAGAAGACTGACAAAAACCAAAGCCGGAGTCGAATAATGGTAATTGCAATTGATGGACCTGCGGGTGCCGGTAAAAGTACCGTCGCAAAAGAAATTGCCAGGAGAACAGGCATGTATTACTTGAATTCGGGTAATTTTTACAGGGCCGTGACCTGGCTGGTTATACATGCCCAGATAGACCCCCAAAACCGGGAAGCGATTATTCAGCTTGCGGAAGCCTTAAGGCTGGAAATACGTGACGGGCGGCTGTTTATCAACGGGATTGATGTAGAGGATCAATTGCACACGGACCAGGTTGATGAGTGGGTGGCCGAACATTCTGCCATCAGCAGAGTCAGAGAAATAGTTAATGCTAACCTCAAGAAAGTGTCCGAAAGCCTTAATGTCGTCGTGGAGGGAAGGGATATTACAACTGTCGTTTTTCCCGAGGCCGAGGTAAAAGTCTACCTTGATGCGTCTTTAGATATACGTGCTAAACGGAGGTATACCCAGGGATTAAGTGCCCTGTCCCTGGAAGATTTAAAACAGAATATCATCAAAAGAGACAAAATCGATAAAAGTAAAGCTTTTGGCGGACTTAAAATTGCCAATGATGCCATATATTTGGATACATCGGACTTGACCATAGATGAAGTTTGTGAGAGAGTAATAGCAAAAATCCATAAAATAGCAGGATAGCACTTAGGAGTGATTGATAAAATATGACAGATAGTGATACTAAGTCAGATGACCTCGACCAGTCAAGTCTTCAGGAGGAATATCTCAAATCCATCGAACAATTGGAAGAAGGACAACTGATCGAAGGCACTGTTATTGAGGTAAATACCGAGCAGGTCTTTGTTGATGTTGGTTATAAATCGGAAGGTAAAATACCGTTAAATGAGTTTGAATTAGTTCCCAAAATCGGTGATACGGTTAATGTCGTCCTGGTAAGAAAGGAAAGCAAAGAAGGACAGGTTATTGTCTCTAAGGGCAAAGCAGATTTGAAAGTTTTCTGGAAACAACTTCGTGAAGCTTTCCAGAATAAGCTGCCTGTGGAGGGTACATTTCTAAACTCCATAAAAGGAGGATTTGAAGTTGATCTAGGCTATGGGGTAAAGGCATTCAATCCCTTATCAAAGACCGATACTGTTCGTATTGAAAATCCGGCCGCCTATGTAGGCTTAAAATCCAACTTTATTATAGATAAACTTTACAGCGATAATAAAATCAAAATCGTGCTTTCCCGGCGCGACTGGCTCGAAAGAGAAATCGAAAGGAAGCGGGATGCATTTTTCAAAGAAGTTCATATCGGTGATGAAGTTGAAGGCAGTGTTAAGAGTTTTACCTCCTTCGGCGCATTTATAGATCTGGGTGGTTTCGACGGCCTGCTCCATATCAACGATATGAGCTGGGGGCACGTAACCCGGCCAAAAGATTATGTAAAAAAGGGGCAGCAGGTCAAATTAAAAGTAATTAAACTTGAACCGGAAGAAAAACGTATAAATCTCTCTCTTAAACATTTTACTCCGGATCCCTGGTCTGTATTTGAAGACAAATACCATGTTGACGATATCGTAAAAGGACGCGTGACAAAACTCACCGATTTTGGTGCCTTTATAGAACTGGAAGAGGGAGTAGAAGGACTGGCGCATATATCCGAATTATCCTGGGTTAAACGGGTAAAACATCCAAAAGAAATTCTGAAAATAGGCGATGAAGTAGAGGCAATGATACTCTCATACGATATTATGAAGGGAAGAGTTTCCCTTGGTTTGAAGCAAGTATTGCCGAACCCATGGGAAAACATAGATGAAAGATACCCGGTTGGAACGATGGTTAGAAAAAAAATCAGGAAGCTTACAAATTCCGGCGCATTTGTTGAACTTGAGGAAGGAATTGACGGTTTTATCCATGTGGATGATTTTGTATGGACGAAAAAAATAAAGAATCCAGCCTCATTTTTGAACGAGGGTGAGGAGTACGATTTCAAGATTATAGCGGTCGATAAGGAGAATAGAAGAATCCGTCTGGGAATCAAGCAATTAACGGATGATCCCTGGGAGTCCCTATCCCAGGCATATAAAAAAGGCAGTCTGATCGAGGGTGAAATAACTTCTATAACCGATTTTGGGATTTTTGTAAAAGTACAGGGCGATATCGAAGGCCTAATTCATAAGAGCAATATTGCTGAAACAATGCCGGAAAAAGCTGATACGATTCTTTCAGAATACAAAGTTGGAGATCTAATCAAGGCTGTTATCACCGAATTAAATCCTTCTAAACAGAAACTCTCGCTGTCAATAAAAGAATACCACAAAAAATTGCAGCGGGAAGAATTATCCAAATATATCCATGACGAGCAGGGGGAAT
>JBFMGN010000012.1:0-15688 GCA_040752435.1 Spirochaetota bacterium | reverse complement strand
ATTTTTATGTCCCCTCCCTGATAAAGAGAGAGTTTCTCAATATCGCTGTTTCAACCTCTGGGAAAATCCCATATTTTGCCAAGTGCCTTAGGCTGTATCTTGAGAAAAAGCTGTACCCGGGTATAGGCGATGACCTTAAAAGCCTGGCCGTATTGCGTACTGAAATTATAGCCAAATGTCGAACGGAGGAAGAGAAGAAATCAGCTTTCGAACATAATCTAAAACCGATAATCGACGAAATCTTAGGTAAGTTGGAAGGTAGATGATAGGTTTAGTCGGAATTAATCATAAAACTGCTCCGGTAAAAATCCGGGAGACTTTTGCCTTCGTCCCGGATGAAATAGCTTATTTTGTCGGAAATCTTATAGAGCTAAGCGATATTACTGAAGTCGTGTTACTTTCCACATGTAATAGAACGGAACTCTATTATTTCGCAGCCAAAGACTGCGGGGCAAAGTATCACACGGAAATTATACGGAGCCTGGCCGAATGCAAGGGCATTCGAGAAGATATTACCGGCTACTTTTATTCGCTTAAAGGTGAAGAAGCGGCCAGACATTTAATGAGGGTAGCTTCCGGTCTCAATTCGATGGTCTTAGGTGAAAACCAGATCCTCGGCCAGTTAAAAGAGGCCTACAGAATAAGCTGTGAACATAATTTCACCGGTACAGTCCTTAATCGACTGTTCCATAAAGCCTTTGAAGCCGGTAAAAGGGTGCGTTCGGAAACTGCGATAAACAAGGGCGCGGCCTCTGTAAGTTTCGCGGCTGTTGAGCTCTGTGAAAAAATATTTGAGAATCTGTCTTCTCATCCACTGCTTCTGATCGGGGCAGGTGAGACGGGTGAACTGGTCTTAAAAAACCTGACTGAACGCGGCGTCAGGGATATTACGATAATAAACCGCACGTACAAACGGGCCTGCGAACAGGCTGCAAAATACGGAGCCAAAGCAGTGAAATTTGAGGAACTGAAACAATCCCTGGCTTCGAAGGATATCATTATCACCTCGACCGCATCCACCAGGCCTGTGATTCTCTTTTCCGATGTAAAGGGAATTATGAAAAAGCGCAAGAGTAAGACAATATTCTTCATCGATCTCGCCGTTCCGAGAAATATCGACGAGAAAGTCAAGGACATACACAATGTATTGCTCTATAATATCGATGATCTGGAAAAAGTGACAGCCCACAATTATGAAAAAAGAAAAGCCGAGATCGAAAAAGCTGACACAATAATCGACAAAATCTGCCGGGATTTTAGTTCCTGGTTTAATACGCTAAAAATGACTCCGACGATTGAATCGCTTAACTGTAAATTTGATTCGATGAATGAGCAGGAACTGAGGCGGCTTAAGAGTAAGCTTTCCGACAATGAATATCAAAAAGTTCAGGAATACGCTCGTTTCATCAAAGGAAAGTATCTCGGCCTGGTCATTAAAAATTTGAAGCGCCTTTCAGACACCGGTAAAAAGCTGGAGTATATTGATTTGGTAAATGAGCTTTTTGAACTTAAGGGAAGAATTTTTACCCATGAAAACTAGAATCCGAATCGGAAGCCGTGGAAGCAGATTGGCGCTTATCCAGGCGGAAACCGTCAAATCGGTTTTGGAAAATACCTTCCCAGGCCTGGATATCCACATCCTCACTGTGAAAACAAAGGGAGACAGAATCCTTAACTCCCCCCTTTCCAAGATTGGAGGGAAAGGACTTTTTACAAAAGAGCTGGAAGACAAACTATTGAGAGAGGAAATTGATCTGGCCGTGCACAGCCTTAAAGATATGCCGGCTGAACTGCCGGATGGACTTATGCTTGGAGCGGTTCTTAAGAGGGAAGACGCGCGGGACATTTTTATAAGCCGGGACGGAAGAAGACTCGGAGAGTTTGCACGGAAAGATAGGGTGGCGACATCCAGCCTCAGGCGTAGAGCCCAGCTCCTTCATTTTAATCACGCTCTAACGATTATCGATATCCGGGGAAATATCGACACACGGCTTAATAAGATGAATGACGGAGACTGTGATGGAATGGTGCTGGCGGCAGCCGGCCTTATACGGGCAGGCTATCAACATTTAATCACAGAATACCTGGAGCCGGCCTTGATGCTCCCGGCAGCTTGCCAGGGCATTATTGGGATTGAATTACGCGTACATGACGTTGAAACCGGTAATCTGTTGAGAGCGGTTGACCATGAAACAACTTATATATCGGCCCTGGCCGAAAGAGCTTTCTTAAGAAAACTCGAAGGCGGTTGCCAGGTTCCGCTAGGGTGTTTGAGCGCTATAACCGATGCCAGGTTCCGAATTCAGGGTATGTTAGCGGATATAGACGGCACACGAATAATTAAAAAGCAAGGAGAAGGTAGACCCGATGAGGCCGTAAAGGTAGCGCAACAGGTGGCTGTATCTATTTTAGAAAGCGGTGGAGATGCAATCCTTGAAGAAATCAGGCGAACTTCTCGCTGCTAAACAATCGGTTCCAACAGAGCCCACAAGCCGGTGGGGTACCGTGTACATTGTCGGTGCAGGGCCGGGGGATGAAGACCTTTTTACGCTGAAAGGTGCCAGGTGTCTCGCAGGCGCGGACACTATCGTCTATGATCACCTTACCAGTGAATCTCTTTTAACCTTTTCGCCTGAAGGGTGTGAAAAAATTTATGTCGGGAAGGAATCTTTCAGGCACACTATGTCCCAGGCAGAGATAAACAAGCTGCTGGTAAGCAAAGCTAAAGAGGGGAAAACAGTTGTCCGTCTTAAAGGCGGTGATCCCTTTGTGTTCGGGCGGGGGGGAGAGGAGGCGCTGGCCCTGGCAGAAAGCGGGATTCCATTCGAAGTGGTTCCCGGGGTCACCGCCGCCGTCGCGGCGCTTGCCTGCGCGGGCATCCCGATTACCCACCGTGGTCTGGCATCAACCGCCATGCTGATAACCGGTCACGAAATGCCCGGTAAAACGGAAAGTGATATTGACTGGAAAACAATTTCAGCCGTTGTCGGTACAATTGTGTTTTATATGGGTGTGAAAAACTTACCTGTGATAGTAAAAAAACTTGTAGAAAACGGCAAGCCGTCTGTTACACCGGCTGTGGTGGTCCAGTGGGGAACGCTGAACAAGCAGAGAACAGTAACAGGCACCCTGGATACAATTGCAGGTGAAGCAGAGCGCGCCGGCATAACCCCTCCTGCAATTATCGCCGTAGGAGAAGTGATATCGCTTAGGAAAAAGCTTCGTTGGTTTGATATAAAACCACTGTTCGGAAAACGCATTGTAGTAACCAGAAGCAGGTCTCAGGCCCCCGGTTTAAGCCGGGAATTGAAAAGGCTGGGTGCCGATATAGTTGAATTCCCTACTATAGACATAGTCCGTTTGAAGGATTTAAACCGCCTTGACGGCGCGATAGATCGAATAAAGTCCTTTACTTGGATTGTTTTTACTTCTGTAAACGGAGTCGCAATTTTCTTCGAGCGTTTGTTTGAGAAGAAGCTTGATTCAAGATCACTGGCAGGTATAAAGGTTGCCGCAATAGGGCCTGAAACCGGAATACGCCTTCAGTCTCTCGGTATAAAGCCTGATCTTATTCCGGAAACTTTTACTTCCGAGGGGGTAGTTGAAGTTTTTAACTCATTAAAACCTGATTACTCAGGTGAGAGAATTCTGATTCCCGGGTCGGCTATCGGCCGGGATGTAATCCCGGTTGAGCTTAAACGTATGGGCGCTGACGTTAAAGTAGTCTCCGTTTATGAGAACAGGGTGCCCGAATACTCCCGGGAAGAAATAGATGCGGTTTTTAAGAAACCGCCCGACCTGGTTACTTTTACCAGTGCATCGACAGTTTCCAATCTTGCAGCTCTTCTTAAAAAGAGCGGAAAAGACAAATATATTTCCCGCCTCCGAGGGGCTTCAATAGGACCGGCGACTTCCCAAAGCGCCCGGAGAAATAATATCGAAATTGAAACGGAGGCTGAAACCCATACAATCCGGGGACTGGTACAAGCGATTCTGAAATATTTTACCCTTAAGGAATGAGGATGATAGGAATATCTAAATTATACTGCGGAGTCGTCGAACCTTCCGATCCGCTGCGGTACGGCAGGGATTCCGGCAAACTCCCGTCACATCTCCTGCAATTTTCCAGAGACAAAAAACCGGTTGTGGTCTGGAACGTCAGTAAACGGTGTAACCTTAAGTGTGTACACTGTTACTCACAGTCGAAAGATCAACAATTTGAGGGTGAACTAACAACGGCAGAGGGAAAAGCGCTGTTGCAGGACTTATCCGATTTCGGTTCTCCAGTAATCCTTTTTTCCGGCGGCGAACCATTAATGCGGCCCGATATCTTTACGCTGATCGGGTATGCCAGGTCCTTTGGCTTACGGGCGGTTCTTTCGACCAACGGCACCCTTATTGCCCGGCAAACCGCGCACAAACTGAAAGAGATGGATTTATCCTATGTCGGAATCAGCCTTGACGGCCTTAAGGCAACCCACGACCGGTTCAGGGGTGTTCAGGGGGCTTTTGATAAAACACTCGAAGGGATCAGGAATTGCCAGGCTGCGGGCATCAAGGTCGGCTTACGATTCACCATAAACAGGAGAAATGCCGCAGAAATACCGGGGATTTTTGGCATCCTGGACAAGGAAAAAATTGAAAGGGTCTGTTTTTATCATCTGGTGTATGTCGGAAGGGGAACCAGGCTTATAAATGAGGACCTGGATAAAAACGAAACCCGGAAAACAGTAGATTTGATCATTGATCTGACCAAAAAATTCCACAATGAAGGTAAAAAGAAAGAAGTACTGACTGTTGATAATCATGCCGATGGTGTCTACCTCTATCTTAAGATGAATAAAGAGGATTCTCTGAAAGCGGAAGGGGTTTTAAAGCTTCTCCGGATGAACGGGGGAAATAGTTCCGGCCACGGCATCGGCTGTATAAGCTGGGACGGCTCGGTCCATGCAGACCAGTTCTGGCGGCATTATTCCTTCGGAAATGTCAGGGAGCGAAAATTCAGCGAGATCTGGACTGATACGACCAATCCACTGATGGCACAACTGAAGGACAAGAAACGGCATGTAAAAGGGAGATGCGCCGAATGTGCATACCTGGAAATTTGCGGCGGAAACTTTCGGGTACGGGCGGAAGCCGTTACCGGCGACATCTGGGAAGCCGATCCAGCCTGTTACCTGACGGATGAAGAAATCGGCCTGGTTTAAAAGAGAGGAACGAAATGGGTTTTCCAGTTACACGCATGAGACGATTAAGAAAAAATGAAACCATAAGAAGGATGGTGCGCGAAACCGTTCTTACTGTCGATGATTTTATCTATCCTCTTTTCGTATGCCCGGGGAAAGACATTAAAACTGAAATACCCTCGATGCCGGGGAATTACCGGATGTCCATCGATAACATTCTCATCGAATGCAAAGCGGTAAAGAAATTAGGCATTCCCGGGATTCTTCTTTTTGGGATTCCGGAGCAGAAAGACGAAATCGGATCTGATTCTTTTTCACAGACGGGGATTATACAGAAGGCGGTACGGGCTATTAATAAATCCGTTTCCGGCCTGCTTATAATAACCGACGTGTGCTTTTGTGAATACACAAACCATGGGCACTGCGGGGTTTTAAAAGATGGGGATGTTGATAACGACGAGACGTTGAAGCTCCTGGCCAGACAGGCGGTCTCACATGCGGAAGCCGGGGCCGATATGGTCGCTCCTTCCGATATGATGGACGGCCGGGTCGGTGTAATCCGGCACGCCCTGGATAAAGCCGGTTTTCAGGATGTTGCCATTCTGGCGTACTCCGCCAAATTTGCATCCGCCTTCTACGGCCCTTTCAGAGATGCGGTTGATTCGGCGCCCAAGCAGGGCGATAGAAAAAGCTATCAGATGGAGCCTGCCAACGGAGACGAAGCGCTTAAGGAAGTGGCGCTGGATGTTGAGGAAGGGGCGGATATTGTGATGGTGAAACCGGCTTTGGCCTATCTGGATATCATCTACCGGGTAAAGGAAAAGTTCAATGTCCCGGTCGCGGCTTACAATGTAAGCGGAGAATATGCGGCGCTTAAAGCCGCTGCCGAGAAAGGCTGGCTGGACGGGAAAAAAGTGATGATGGAGATGCTCTTGTCCATTAAAAGGGCCGGAGCAGATATTATCATATCGTATTTCGCAAAAGAAGCGGCGGAAATACTTAAATAAGTGAGGTTCGTTTAAAATATAAATAAATTCTAGTTTTTGAAATTGCTTCAAATAACAAGGGAGCGGATATGGAAAAGCTGGATCTGAAAAAGACGCAACTCAATACGCATATGCCCAGGCTGATAGCGTGGGAAGTTACGAAGAAATGCCCCCTGCGCTGTAAACATTGCAGAGCCTCTGCCTCGAATGAGGAATACGCGGGGGAATTTGATACGGGCGAATGTATCCGGCTCTTGGACAATATAGCCTCATTTTCAACGCCCATTGTCATTCTGACAGGCGGCGAACCAATGACGCGGGAAGATATATACGATATCGCTAAGTACGGAACATCCATAGGACTTCGCATGGTTATGGCTCCCTGCGGTCTCTTAATGGATGGAGAAGCCGTACGGAAAATTATCGCTTCCGGTATTAAGAGGATCAGCTTGAGCATTGATGGTGCTGATCGGGAGACCCATGATGCCTTGCGGGGAGTCGACGGCGCTTTCGATTATGTTATTAATGCAGCCCATCTGGCCGGGAACGCGGGTCTCGAGTTCCAGGTAAATACTACTGTTTCAACCTTCAATTATCATCAACTTGACCGGATCCTCGAACTGGCACTGGAACTCGGCGCCGTAAGTTATCACCCTTTTCTCCTGGTTCCCACCGGGCGGGGTAAGAACCTGGCCCAGTATGAAATAAGTCCGGAGGAATATGAACAGATTCTCACCTGGATCTATGAAAAAGAGAAGGTTCTGTCCATCCAGATAAAACCGACCTGCGCGCCCCACTATTACCGGATTTTTCGGCAAAAAGAGAAAGAAGCGGGGCGTAAAGTCTCTGTGGAAACCCACGGCATGAACGCTATGACGAAAGGCTGTCTGGGAGGTCAGTCTTTCGCTTTTGTCGGAAACACAGGGAATGTTCAAATTTGCGGCTTTATGGATGAGACGGCAGGTGACATAAGGAGTGAGTATTTCGACTTCAAAAAAATTTGGGAAACCTCCAGGCTCTTTTTAAAAATGAGGGACATTGACAACTACAAGGGAAAGTGCGGCTGCTGTGAGTACAGACGAGTGTGCGGCGGTTGCAGAGCCAGAGCGTTGGCTGTAACCGGCGATTATCTTGGCGAAGAACCGTACTGTGTGTATGAACCTCAAGTACGAGAACCGAGACGGGAAAGCTAAAGGATACACCGGATATGACAGTTATGACATCTTTTAATCCCGTGGATCTGAGTCTTTTGGAGGAAGTTCAGAAAGACTTTCCCCTGGTCTCGCGGCCTTATCGGTCAATAGGCTCTCGATGCAGCCTCTCGGAGAACGACACAATCGAAAAAATCAGAAATTTTACCACTGAACACATCATCCGTGAAATCTCGGCGATTTTCAATGCCAGCAAGCTTGGATTTAAAACTTCACTTATAGCCTTGGCAGTGAATGAGAAGAGTATCGAAGGAATCACTGGACGAATAAACGCGCATCCCGGAGTCAGTCATAATTATCTTAGAAATCACAGGTACAACATCTGGTTTACCCTTTCACTTCCCGTTGAGAAAGATTTCAAAGAAGAACTGGAAAAAATTGATTGTGAAAATCGAGTGGGATCTTTTCTTATCCTGCCCGCCTTAAAGACATTTAAGCTGGGTGTGAACTTCCGGCTGTCTGAAAAAACAAACCGACGTAAGGCAGACAGGCAGCCTTTATTCTCATCCCCTGTAACGGTATCTGCCGGTTCGGGCGATTTTACCTTTCTTACAGATTTCGACAAAAGGCTTGTCCGCCGGCTTGAGGAACCTCTTTTAACTGTTCCCAGACCCTGGGGAAAAATCGCAGAGACTCTTAAGCTTTCCGAAACCGAACTTTTCGATGAAATCCGCCGTCTTAAACGGGATGGAATCGTCAGGAGAATATCGGCCGTCTTAAGACATAGAAACATCGGTTTCACTGCAAACGGTATGACGTGTTTCAGGGTGCCGGAAATCGATATTATCGGAGCAGGAACAACTATCGCTGAATACGAGCAGGTTTCGCACTGTTATCAGAGACCGACCTATCCCGGCTGGCAGTATCCGCTTTTTGCTATGGTGCATGAACGGGACAGTGAGCGCTTGAAAGTTGTTGTTAAGGAAATCGCCGGACGCATTCAGTGTGACGATTACCAAATACTATTCAGTTCAAAAGAATTTAAAAAGGAGAGAGTAAAATACTTTTAAGGAGCCGGTATGAGCACGAAGTCCAGGGAGTTGTTCGATGAAGCCAGAAAAATCATTCCGGGAGGAGTGAACAGCCCGGTCAGGGCCTTCCGGTCTGTCGGGATTGAACCGGTTTATATAAAAAGCGGTAAAGGTTCGAAAATAACCGATGTCGATGGAAAGGAATACATTGATTATGTTTGTTCCTGGGGTCCTTTGATCCTGGGCCATGCGGACGGCAGGATAGTAAAGAAACTGAAAGAATACGCCGAAACCGGGACAAGCTTCGGCGCTAATACCGAAATCGAGGTTAAATTCGCCGGCCTTATTACGGAATTATACCCATCGATGGATATGGTCAGAATGGTTAATTCCGGAACTGAGGCGACAATGAGTGCGGTCCGGCTGGCGAGAGGGTACACTGGAAGAAACAAGATTATCAAATTTGAGGGCTGTTATCATGGGCACGGGGACAGTTTCCTTATCAAGGCGGGATCTGGTGTTCTTAGTCTCGGGATACCGGGCAGTCCCGGGATAACGGAAAACACGGCGCAAGATACCCTGGTGGCCGATTTTAACGATCTCGACAGTGTAAAAAAGCTTATCGAAATGCATAATGATCAGATCGCAGCGGTAATCCTTGAGCCGGTCATGGGGAACGCCGGTCTCATCCTGCCGCAATCTGGTTTTCTGGAAGAGCTTAAGAAAATTACCATGCAGGCAGGTATCATTCTGATTTTCGACGAAGTAATTACCGGGTTCCGGGTTGCTCTGGGGGGAGCCCAGGAACTTTACGGCGTTGAACCGGATTTGACGAGCCTCGGGAAAATTATCGGTGGGGGGCTTCCGGTCGGTGCTTTCGGCGGCAAGAGAGAGATTATGAATTATCTCGCGCCTGACGGCCCCGTATATCAGGCAGGGACCCTTTCCGGCAACCCTCTGGCTATGGCCTTGGGATACGAAACAGTTTTAATCCTTAAAAACGAGAACCCTTACGCTGAACTGGAAAAGAAAGCCGGCCTGATCGAGGAAGGGATACGGGATAATTTAAAAAAACTCAACCTCAAGTT
This sequence comes from Spirochaetota bacterium, assembly GCA_040752435.1. Classification (GTDB taxonomy): domain Bacteria; phylum Spirochaetota; class Spirochaetia; order SPDA01; family JBFMGN01; genus JBFMGN01. Next base: position 6,246 of record JBFMGN010000012.1, on the reverse strand, counting down.
CACCTTAAACCGGGTCGGATCAATGCTGTGCCTGTTTTTTACGACCGGGGAAGTAACCAGTTTCAGGCAAGCCATGACGGCCGACACCAGGCTCTTTGCCCGCTATTTTAGGGAGATGTTTGAACGGGGTATTTATCTGGCGCCGGCCCAATTTGAGGTTGCTTTTGTCTCTGCCGCTCATACGTATGAAGATATTGAAAAAACGGTGGAGGCCAACTTCAACAGCCTGAAAGCGGCGATTTCAGTATAAGCAAGTCCGCAAGAAATTTATACACTTAATGCACATATTTTCTGCCCTCATCGAGCATGGCAAGGTAATTATCGAGGGGGATATAATTGGCAACGCTGTTACCCGTACCGAGACAGTAACCGCCTCCCTTAAAACATGCATCCAGGGTCTTTCTGACTCTTTTACGGACACTCGTCTCATCCGAACGGCAGAGAAAATCCACATCGATACCGCCGAGTAAGGCGATTCTGTTTCCGTACCGCTTTTTCGCATCCTCTACGGTTTCGATAGTATCTTCAAAGGAATGTTTGGCATCAATCCCAATATCATCTATCAAGTCCTCTATTATCGCATTCAAATTTCCGCAGGAATGGAGGAGGTAGGGACGTCCCGCTCTATGGGTTTTCTCCGCCATAAGGCGGTGCCCCGGCAGCACAAATTCCCGTAAGTCGGCCGGACTTAAAAGAGTAGCCGAACGGAACCCCATATCATCGCTTCCCCATATTATTTTAACCCGGTCGAAAGCAAGAAAACGCTCTATAACCCGGCTGTAAATTTGTATCAGTTTTTCGCTGATCGCCTTTACAAGGTCACGCTGGTCGAATAACGCGTAACAAAGGGTCTCGTACCCCATAAGCCAGCTAAGATATTCGGCGAAATGGGCGAACTGGCCGCTGCCGATTATGCACATATCCTCAGGTAAATTGGCTTCGTAGAACTCAAGTTTCCTGGTGGAGACTTTATCAGGATCAGGCCAGGGATAGGATTCAAATTCCTCCCAATTGGTAATTGGTCCTTTATGCTCATCGATAAACTTGCGTCCGCCATCCCTGCGAAACGGCGCCGTATCTTCGGCAAATATATGGTTAAGGCGCACGTCAAACTCATCCAGGCTGCACCTGACATAGTCATACCCCAGGAAACGCTGTACTCTTATTTCGCGCTTCATCTCAAAATCAGGGTCACCCGGCTTGAGGTTTGTATTCAAGTCGAATCGCGTACAGAGTGTTTCCTTGACCTCGGGGTCCATTAAAAGTTCCATATTGAACACACGCCCAGGCGTTCCATTTCGCCGGATACAGGCTGCAAGGCCCTTCCAATCGAGGGTTATCTTTACTTGAGAAAATGAAGGCTGCATTTACTGCTCCTTACGAGGGATTTATCACTGGTTCTAATATAAAATACAGGTTGCCATATTTTGCCAGTTAGAGAAAAAGTTCCATGCCTTCCCGGGCCATTGTTATTTCCAGCTTTGTTTTACCCTCAACCATTTTTTTATACTTGTTTTCCAGCATTTCAAGCTGCTCATCCGTCCTAAGGGGGTCGTGGTGGAATAGAATCACTTTTCTGACATTGGCTTTATGCGCCGAGTTTATAACGTATTCAAAGGAGGTATGCCCCCAGCCGAATTTACCGTTCTTATACTCTTCATGGGTGTACTGCGCATCATGGAGAAGAACATCAGCATGGCTTACAAATTGCACTATTTTGTTGTTTTCATCTTTCGCAGCTTTTTCTCCTTCTTCTGCCGCCATGGGGTCGTAGTCGGGATCATTCGGGTCCGTTGGGAATACATTCCTGAAGGGTTCCGTATCGTAGGCGGTACAGAACGTCCGGCCTTTATACTCGAATCGGTAACCGAGGCAGAGGATGGGGTGATTGAGATATTTTGTCGTGACCCAGATTCCGTCGCCTAAGTCCATGGAGCATTCACGTACGGGGTTATACTCTATGTCGGCGGCGAGTTCGCTGTGGCGGACCGGGAAATATCTGTAGGAAAGCTGGTCTCCGATTACCTTATCAAGTCCTTCATCTTCGTAAGTGACAGGACCGTGTACTTTCAGTTTCGTTCCGGGAATAAAAATAGGTGTAAAGAACGGGAAACCCATAATGTGGTCCCAGTGCGTATGGGTTATGAATAGATCGGTTTTGATTGGTCCTTTCGGCAGGTCATTTTTCATCAGGTGATTTCCCAAAGCACGCAAGCCGGAGCCTGCGTCTATTATGATTAGCCTGTCGGCCTCTACGAAGCGGAGCTCGAGACACGCCGTGTTACCGCCGAACTTTACGGTCTCAGGCCCCGGGCATGGAATTGAACCCCGAACCCCCCATAGTTTAACCTTTATATAATGTGTATTCATACCGCCAGCTTTAAAAAGATACTTGCTTTTTCAATTTCCTTATTCACAAGCTCTTCAATTTCGTTAAAGTAGGAGACATTAATCCCCAGGTGATTGAAGACAGCATCATCCGCTTTCGCCGGGAACCTGTCGCCGGAAAATCCGATTTCGAAACTGTTGGCGAAATAATTGGCTGCAATTACGGTATAGACAATGTCTTTTTTTTCCCCGTTATAATCTTTCATATCGTGGTGGTGAGAAACCACTTCCTGTATTTCCGGACCAAGCTTCCAGTTATCCACAATAAGCCGCCCTACTTCAGTGTGATCAACCTCCATAGCCTGTTTTTCCGACATATAGAGGGGCTGGTGATCCCTGTCCGAATAGCTGATGGCAACCATGTATTCGTCGGACAGTTTGTTGTTCAAGGGGATTTTGCCGATATCATGCAAAAGTCCTGCCATAAAGTATTCTTCCAGAAATTTCTGGTTTGTCCCCCGCTTTCTGGCAATAAGTTTGGATGTGACCCCTACACAGAGGGAATGCCGCCAGAAACCTTCCATATTGAGGGCCTGGAAGTTGTTTTTATGACCGAGATTACCTAAAACTGCCGTACTTAATGCGAGGTTTTTCACCGTATTTAAGCCGAGCATTATTATTGCCCGTACCAAAGATGTAACTTCCTGGGAAAGTCCATAGTACGCCGAGTTTATCAATTTCATTACTTTGCCCATTAAAACCGGATCCAAACTTATTACTTTATTTAAATCGGCGGGAGAAGTGGCGGGGTCGTTACAAATTTCCATTATCTTTGTTACGGTAGTTGGAAGAGAAGGCATTTTGCTTATATAAACCTTAATTGCCGCCAGGTGATCCTGTGCTGTCATTTAACTTACTCCTCATATTTTTTAAAATATCTCTTATCTTATGTTTTAATGCAAAAGCTATGCTTTTGTCAGGATGGAAATCCGATAAATTACTAATAAAACCGAAGGTATCTTCCAGTTTTTCACCGGTAATTTTCACAGCCTTTTTCACAGCCTTTTCCCCGGGGAATTGGCTTTCAATCTGGCTTTTAAGCCCCTTTCTTCCCAATAGTTTAGTACGAATTGCTTCAAATCGCAAATGCATGCCGCTGTTGATAAAATTCTGGCGGAGGTTTTCAGGCAAAAACCGGATCAGCCCGGAAAGATAGTTGAATAAACCGCCGGCTTGTTTCAGGGGGCTTGAGCTGCCGGCGGGTCTTGCTCTACCCTGTTCGGCCGCATCGTCTTGCCCGGTTTCCTCGGCTGCCGGTTCCTCGCTCTCCGTTTCTTCAGGTTCTTTTGCCGGAGGTGCCTCTTTTTTTTCCTGGGCTGGGGCAGGCGGAGGTATAATTTGAATCGATCCCTGTAGCATCACTGGAATAGTACCCGGTTGGATATGCAGAGGTAACGCAGCCGGAGGCATCGTGTCCTGCTCCGACGAAAACATTGCGCCCGTTAAGGGTGTCTCTTTTGTTTCTGCCTGTGCCCGCAGTGCTTCTGCACCTGCCGTCCCGGGCAGGCCGGTGGGTTGCGCTTGCGGCGCGGCCGCGGGCGGAGGTATTGACGGTGTGGGACTTACTGAATAAATGACCTCTTCTTCCCCTTCCTCCTTGTCTTCGGGAATCTCGATCTCTTCGTCGACTTCCGACAGACTTAAGGTTTCTTCTTCCTCATTTATGGCGATAACCGGGTCAATGCCCCCGATATCGATTATGGGCACAACCTCGGCTTCGAGGCCGGGGATCGACTCGAAAAGAAGGCTTTCAGTTTCTTGCAAGGCGCCCTTCTCAATTGACCCGGGGACCCGTACATTGGCAAGTTCCTCCAGGCTGCGTTGGAAAGCTTCCTTATCTGCATCCGTAATATCCCCGGCCAGGCGTTCATACATCGCCAATGTTTCATTGAGTTTATCCAGATCATCCGAGGTGCCTTTATTACCTTGAATGGTAATCAGTTTATCCGCCGCCTTAATTGCCGCTTCTCTTTCACCCAGGGCCTGCAAAACCCCCAGCAACATTGTCAGGATTTGTTGGTTCGCCGGCTCTTTTCGGTTAAGATCCTGTAATATAGACTTTGCTTTTTCATACTCCTTTAAGTGAATATATAATTCACTTAAAACTAGCTGTGGTAAAAACATCTCGGGATTTTTATCCGACAGCATGATAAGCTCTTCAATGGCTTTTGGAAAATCTTCTATAGATTCATAGAAACGCGCCCGGCTTAAGCGGGTATCGAAATTATCCGGATCCCAATGAAGCGCTTCATTAAAGCATGATAACGCTTTTTCCCTGTTCCCGGTCTTCTGGTATAATAGTCCCATGGCCGTTAAGGCAGCTACATGGTTGGGAAACCGTTTAAGAATATAAGTCAGTTGTTCCGATGCATTTTTAAAGTGATCCGTTGATATGTAAACTTTGGCCAGCAGCAATCTCGCTTCAATATTTTCCGGCTTCCTTTGTACTATTCCAAGCAGCCCATCGAGGGCTTCATTATATGCACCAGTCTCCATGTGAAGCTGCCCCAGATTCAGGGCTGCTTTTGCATAATCAGGCTGTTCCTTTAATGCTTCCTTGTAGTATTGCTGAGCTTCTTCAATTTTGCCTTCATCTGAAAGAATAACACCGATATTATTCCGGGACTGGACATTATGCGGATCTTTAGCCAGGATACCGTGAAAGGTTTTTAAAGCCTCATTCTTTTTACCCAGTTTTTGTAAGGCCACACCGAGATTATTCAGACAATCTATCCAGCCGGGGCGGGATTTGAGGGCCCTCTTATAGTCCGAATAGGCTTCCTCAATTTTGCCCAAGGCATCTAAAACTATACCACGGTTGTACCGTAAGGTCGGGTGATTGGCATCTGAGTCCAATCCTTTGGTATAGACCGCCAGCGCCTGTTCCGGTTCGTTTTTCTGTTCATAAATTGTGCCCAGGTTATTATATGCCAGTACAAAGGCAGGATCGATTTCTATAGCCCGTTTATAATACGCGATGGCATTGTTAAAATCGCCGGATTGCTTGTAAATATTCGCGATGTTATAGCAGATATCCGCCCGGTTTGGAGATAATTTTAAGGCCGTTTCCATCGACATAACTGCAAGTGAAAAATCCTTAAGCTGCCTGTATATCACCCCAAGGTTATTATACGCTTCCGGATTCTCGGGATCATGTTTTATTGCGGTTTTATATTCTTCGATCGCCCTCTCCGGTTCATCGGTTTTGGCATAGATGTTTCCCAATAGGATCCGTAATCCCGGGTCTTCCGGTTTTAAATAGATAAGTTTTAAAGCCAGCCGTTTGGCAAGATGAAAATCATGTATGCGGACGGCATTCAGAGTTCTTACGAACAGCTCCTCATATTTCATGGATGTTCCTTGGAAAACCTGGAAGGCCGCGCACTTACTTCCTTTGAAAGAGCGCTTATATGGGGCGGCACCGATGAATCGTACGCCGCAACGGCAAAGTAATAAAGACGTCCATTTTCCAGGTTTTCCAGAGCCAGCGATGTTGTGTTGCCGGCATCTATGGGAGAGTTACCCAGGGAGCTGCCGGTTCCAAAGTACTGACCGGGTCGCTCACCGTAGTAGACTAGATAGCCTTTAACATCCGATTCCGGTACCTGTTTCCATTTGAGGATTATGCTTTTATCCCCGGAGGAGGCTGTAAGCCGGGAAGGAGGCGGAGGAGGCAGGTCGGGTTCGTAGGTAAAAGAAAGCCGGTGAACGGAAGGCGACTGTTTTCCGTAACCATCGGGGAGCAGTTCAAGCATAAATTGTATAAAACGTCCTCTAACCTCTTCTTTAAAAGGTTGGCCCGGAATAAATGGCTGCCATTCGGATTTCAGATCGTACAACCCGGTTCGCTCGTTGTCC
>JBFMGN010000119.1:0-7824 GCA_040752435.1 Spirochaetota bacterium | reverse complement strand
GAACAGCAAATACTTGATGCCATTGAAACAATTCTGGAGGAAATGGGCTACCAGGTGGAAGGTTTCCGAAATTCCGAAGAAGGAGAGAGAGAGGCAATTGAGAACGACTATGATCTTATTCTGATTGACATAAAAATGCCGGGGAAAGACGGTGCGGCCGTTACTCAGAGTATACTCAAAGTAAAGCCCGCGGCCGTCATATTGGTTATCACCGGGCACCCGGCGGATCCTCTGGCTCAAAGGGCCTTGAATGCCGGGGCCAAAGCGCTTTTAAAAAAGCCCTTTGAGATGGCGAAAATTTTAGATTTCCTCAGGGTTGATTAATTATGAAGAGGCCTGCAAATTATTCACTGAAAAATCTGATAAGTTCCACGGAAGAGCTGCTTGGAGAAATCGGAGAAATAGAGGAGTTGACTGCCGAATTATCTTCTGAAACCGAAGAGAAACTAAAGAGCGATTTTCGGAAAAAATTATTAAAAGAAAATGAAGAATCATTTACTTACCAGGTGGATGGATATGCAGAGATCATGCTTTCCGATGATGAAATGACAGCGACTGCTGATTTCTATCCTCCTTCAGAAGGGAAGAAACCCATTGAATTAGATTATGTTACCGAGCTTTTGGATATAAAGAGCGTCTGTTCCGGTGTTGATTGGGATATAATTAAAAAGACGGTGTTTGAATGCAATCTTATGCGAAAAGAAATCAGAGATGTTATCATCGCCCGGGGATTACAGCCGGTTGATGAGGTTCCTGAGCATTTGGTTATTGAAGAAAAACTTCTGGTAAAAACGCAGGAACCAGACTTGGAGAATAAAAGGGTGGATTTTCGGAACATAAACCCTTTTGTTTTCGTAAAGGAAGGAGATGTATTAGCCCGGTTAAGCCCGAAAAAGAAAGGCACTCCTGGTACGACGGTACGAGGGAAAATGATTCCCTATTATACAAAAAAGGTGCACCAGCTTAAAGCAGGACGGAACACCCGCCGGGAAGGAGATGGCGTAAGCGCCGGCTTAAACGGCAGGTTCGAGTACGATGAGGATTCCTTCTGGGTGAATGAAGTTCTTGAGCTGGCCGGGGATGTGGATTACAAAACCGGCCATATCAGTTTTCCAGGTGACATAATTATCAACGGTGAAATCAAAGATGGTTTCAAAGTCCATTCCGGGGGCTCAATCTACTGTAAAAAAACAATGGATGCATCCGAAGTAATTAGCGGGAAAGATCTTTTCGTCAACTGGGGGATCATAGGGAAAAAGAAAGGATCCGTAAAAGTAAAAGGCTCGATACGGAGTAAATTCATTGAAAACTGTTACGTTGAAGCCGGGGGGTCGTTATTTGTTGAGGTGGGGATTCTACATTCAATGGTGCACAGTATAGACGTGGTGGAACTGGGGAAGAAAGGTATTATTATCGGCGGGAGTATCCATGCCCAGAACAGGGTTATTGCCGCCCAAATCGGATCAGCTTTTGGACCAAGAACTGAGATTCACTGTGGAACTGATTATACAGTCAAGCAGAAAATAGAATGGATCAAGGAGAAGAATATTGCGCTATCGATTAAACTTAAGCAAATCCGGGAAAAGCTAAGTGTGGAAACCGTTCACGGAGAATCATTAATAGAGGCTCTAGAAAAAATACAAAATGCCATCCACAAACTCAATCAAGCGGCCGGTTCACTTATATTTCAACTTGATAAAAATGAAGAAGCGGAAATAATTGTTACAAACACAGTTTTCCCGGGAGTTTATATCGAGATCTGCCACGTATCCTATATCGTAAGCCGGCAGATGAGCCATATACGATTCAAGCTGGATAAAGCCAAGGGGAAAATCATCGCCGAACCGCTTCTTCGACGTTGAGTATACCGGAAATTATTTCATCCGCAGGGTGGAATATTATCTGCCAAACATGCTTTGTTGTGTCTGCCTGCTTTACCGTTACTTTAAGAAGGGGAATGAAAAAGATGGCAAAAATACTGGTTATCGACGATGATGAAAGAATTTGTAATAGCCTTGAAGATATTTTAAAAGAAAATGACTATGAGGTGAAATTCGCCGGAGATGGGAGCGAGGGAATAGAACAATTCCGTATAGAAAAACCGGATATTATTATAACGGATATCTGTATGCCGGATATGGACGGCATTGAATTTATTCGGATACTTAGAAAACTAAAAGAACGGGTGCCTATTATTGTCATGTCGGGAAATATTATCGGCAAGAATTTTTTGCAGGCTGCCCGATTATTAGGGGCCGTCGATACTATTGCAAAACCGTTCACCGCCAAAGAACTGCTGGAGAAAATAGCCGGAATACTATCAATTTAATTTATAGGTTGTCCCTGGTTGATGACTGTTCTTTAGGCTCCTTTGTGACGTCTTAAAAGCGAAGCCGGCAAAATACCAATCTTTCTCACAATAAACAGGCCGAGTGTTCCGAGCACCTTTAACATGAGCTTGAAGCTCCAGGTTCGGCGGAATATCTCCTTGAAAGATTTGTGGGCCGAAACGCAGTCAAAGAGGGCGTTTTCCAGCAGAGGGGCTCTCTGCGCCAGCTCGACAATCGGATCCAGTATTCGCCATCTGGAGCTCTTAATGGCAAGCCAGCGCAGGACTTTTCCGTAGGGAATATCCTCGATAAACTCCTTACAGCCGCGGCGGTATTCTCTCTCAAAGGCTTCCCGGGATATACCGGCCATCATCATGGTCTGCGCCGCTTTTACGGCGGTAAGGATACTCATATTGATACCCTTTCCCTTAAAGGGTCTCAAGAGTCCCGCCGCATCCCCTACTATGACATACCGGTCTCCGTAAAATCCCCCACCGACCCGGAAGGGAAACCTGCCCTTGAAGTACATTGCATTTTCATCCTCAGGACTCCAATGCGGAGGCAAGATCTGCCTGACGGGGGGATACTTTAAAAATTCCTCCATCGACCTGGAGCTTATCTCCATACCGGCGATGTTTATGGTGAGATGATTCATTTTAGGGGTTACGGCGCCGAACTCTATCTTATTTAGGGGGGGTAAAAACGCGTGAATATAGTTTCCGAAACGCAACATAAACTCCTCCCCCGGATGAATCTTGATGACGATTGTGCTCAAGAACCTGGGCTGCCGGTACGCCGTCACCCTCTCAAAAACCCTGGCTGTACCGTCGTCCATTCCGAAGGCTCCGATCACTACATCGGCCCTGCAATTGCTGCTCTCGCTATAAACCATGACCCCGTCGGTTTGGAACTCCAGGTCGGTGACCCGGCTTTGGATCACCTCCACCCCCTTCTCCCTGGCCTTTCCCAGGAGATAATCATCGAAGTTTACCCGCCGGACCGCGTAGGTGCGATCTCCCTCTCTCTTTAAGATTATCTTCCTTTGGTCGGAATGGAGTACATAACCGGTTATCTCCCTCTGAACCAGGTCCCAGGGAAATGATATCTTAAGCCCTTTTTCCAGTATATCCACTATCGGGGGGGATAGGACACCGGCGCACTGGTTATAATGGATACTGCCGGCGAATATCTTGCCTTCGTAGAGAATTACCCTGATTCTCTTTCCCAGCGCCTGAGCGAGGTTTTTCAGTGCAATGGCGCACGCCGCTCCTCCCGGCCCGCCTCCGATTATTACCGTCGCGCTTCCATCGGTCAGGGGTCCCAAACTCTTGTACAGATGATGCCTCATTGTACCTTTTTCCTCTTTTCTCTATGAAATAGAGACGACAATTTTGAAACCATCTTTGTTAAAATTAACTGCAAGGTGGTAAACGTCAATTCCCACTGAAGGGCCGGATTGATAAACTTTAAAAATATTCTTTTATAAGGGATATTGCCTGTATACATATTCCAGAGGACATCTCGAATATCTTTCATCTCCGAATACCTGTTCTCATTGGTAAGCGCTTTTATCAAGACTTCCGACAGAAAAGTGCTTCCAGAAACCAGATCGTTGATTTTAAAGAGGATCCTCCCGTAAAAATTATCCTTAACAATGATCTTTTTGACACGCTTGAAATAGCCCGTATTGAAAGCCGAGTCGGATATGCCCCAAGCAAAAGCCGCCCTGGCCGCCAGCCTGGCCGTTATAAAGGCCGACTCTATCCCGTTTTTATAATAACGGCTGCAACTGGCATCCCCGATGATAACAAGTCGATTCGTGAAGGGCTTTTCAGCCGCCGTGGTGGCAACCTTGGGCGAGCAGCCGCAAAAACTTTTAGACCAGTCTGAGTTTTTCGGGAGCTGCCCGCGAAGGACAAGCCGGTCCAGAAAGCTCGCTAACTCCTCGCTCTTTACGTCCTTCTTCCCGATCATATTCACGGTGATGTATTCTTTTTTCGGGATGATGCTGACAACGCGCATTCCTTTGGCCGTGCTTAAGTTGTACGTAAAGATATTGTCGCTGAAATACTTATGAATAAAATCGCCGCCCAGGCGGATCTCCATGTTCCTGGCACGGATCGTATCCGGCGGCCTGTACCCGAACCTTAAGTCTTGCATTTTTTTCATCATACTCCCGCTGAGCCCAAAGGCTCCAACTACCAGGTCGGATTCCAGTACCGTTTCTTCATCGCCGGTTCCATAAATGACCCTGATCGGGGCTTTTGGATCCTGGGGCAGCTCGACTCGTTTAACGGATTTCCGGATTAACTGCAAACCCTTGTTACGGACATGCTCCAACAGATAGTCATCGAAGCTGACATTTGTCTCCCGGCCGGACTGCCGCGGGCCGTTTCCCCGAAAAACCGTAGTTATCCGGCTTTCATTCTGCGGATGGGATAATAAGAAACTGCCGGCTCTTCCATGGATGTAATACCCGGAGATTTTCCGCTGCACTTTTTCACCGGGCAGAACGATGCCGCGCGCCTTAAGCCGCTCCACTAACGTCTCGGAAATGACACCGGCGCACAGGTTACAGCCTTTAGGTCCGGACTTGGTAAAATCTTTACCATCAAACAGGATGATGGAGATATTCAGACCCTTGCTCCGGACTATATCCAGTGCAAAATCGGCGAAAAATGTTCCGGCCGGGCCGGCCCCGATTATGACAATGGTTGACCCATTCTTAAGGGATAAGCTCCCGCCCTGCGTCTTCATTCACCCTCACTTTCAGAATGAAGAACTACGAGCTCACGCTCGTAGTATCTTCGTTCCGCATGGTACGGCCTTCGGCCGATTGCAGCTCTAACCCAATTCCGCTGCCATCCCTCTGGAAAACATTATAAATAGAAACAGCGGTTATTGGAACCGGGCAATTCGAATGTCGGCCAGCAATTCTCAATTTGGCACGCCATGCAATAACAAATAAGGCGGAAATTCACGTACCTCACTCTAGCGGTGGAAACCGATGCCGTTCGGTACGTGATTTCCGCCTTTTCTCCTTGGTTTAATGTGCCCCAATTTGTATTGCTAACTGGAGCATAAGCAAAAAATCAAAGATATTTAAGAGCTGTTTTTTTTCGGCGCACCAAATTGAGAACTGCTGAATGTCGGCAGATCGAATTTCCTTCGGGGACTTGCATATCAATGGCAGCCTTATTATTATCTTAAGATTGTAATTATAGACAAAAAGAGGATAACCAGATGCCAAGAATAACAATCATTAGTGTTTTTATTATTTCCCTCCTCCTCGCCCTTACGCCCGGCTGCCGGGGCGCAAAACCTAAAATTAAAGCGGAAGAGGTTTGGTCCAGACCGGCTGCATCCCTTAACGATGAGATGGGCGGTATGGGTGTCGTGTACCTTACCCTGATAAACTTAAGTTCCGAACCGGATAGATTGGTCGGCGTTGAATCGGAGATGGCCGAGAACGCGGAACTCCACACCTCCGGTATGAAAGACGGAAAGATGACCATGATGCATATGGAAGAGGGGTTTGAGATCCCCGGAGGGGGTCGGCTTACCCTCGAATCCGGTGGTAATCACATCATGCTCATTAAGCTTAAGAAGGATTTAAAGCCCGGTGACCGGTTTAAAGTGCGGTTAAAATTTCAAAAAAGCAATCCCCTAACCGTGGAATCCGAGGTGAGGGAATAGATAGCGGCCTGTCGGATTACGGTTTTATAACCTGAGTTGCGCTTAAAAAGTTAAAAAAAATCAAGTGAATGTATTAAAAATACTTGACAAAGAGGATCGTGTATGCCAAAATAGGACAATCAGATCCGTTTATATTATATGGGAGAACCAATTCAGTGTTGTTAAGCAGGAGTTGTGAGTATGCCCTACAGGCAGTCATCTTCCTATCATCACAACCGACCAAGTCTCCGCTTCTACAAAAACACATTTCAGATGCGCTCAAAATCCCTTCCTCATTTCTGGGGAAAATTCTGCAAAACCTTTCACACCATAATATTGTCGCCTCAAAAAAAGGGAAGAGCGGCGGATTTTTCATTTCCGCATCACCGGAAAACCTCACCCTTTACGATGTCGTCGTTATTATGGATGGTTCGACATTTCTGGACAAATGTATTCTAGGTTTTCCGGGATGTCATGATAAGTGCCCGTGTCCGGTCCACCATAAATGGATAAAGATAAAGACGGTTATTTTACAGATGTTAAAGGAGAAGACCGTGGGAGAACTCAGCAAGAAAATCAATGTAAAATTGGCATGTCTGATTTGATTTTTCTACAGGGAGACATCTTATGGAAAAACATAAAAAGACAGTATTAATAATAGCCATAACAGTTTTCGTCATCGCGGCGGCTTACTTTGCATTCCTGTATCTGAAGAGCTACATGGTCCACGGGCGGCTGGAGGTTAAGGGAACATTCCGAATCAACCATACCGACAGCAGTTTTACACTGGATCCGGCTAATCCACTGTGGGATGGAATCGCGGGGGAAAAAATCCATCTTCTGCCTCAATCCGCCCGGTCGCCCTTCGGTTCAGCGGAGTTTGATATCTTGGTCCGCGGGGCGTTCAACGCGACTGAGATTGCTTTTTTACTGGAGTTTCCCGATGATACGGAAAACCGCACCGGCCCTGCCAATCCCGATGCCTGTGCGGTTCTCGTTACCCCGGCCAATGCCTCGGCTGTGGCCCAGATGATGGGCTATGAAACCAGGGCGAATATCTGGCATTGGCTTGCCACCCGGGATGCGGAGCGGTACCTGAACAATAACGCCTCTGTAAATCCGGTTCGAGAGCTAACCGTGAAGGGACCGGGCACCCAGACGCCAATGGAAGCGCAATATGTCGATGGGCGGGGAGAGTACAAAGACGGGGAATGGAGAGTGGTTTTCATACGGAAAAGGGAAATCAGGCAGAAAGATGAGATCGACTTTGAAAAGGAATTGAACATCGCCTTTGCCGTGTGGAACGGGAGCAGGATGGAAGCCTCTTCCAGAAAATCAATTTCCGTACTTCGGACACTCATAATGGAGAAACAGGCACAATGAAAAAGGCAGCACTTATTTTCATTCTGGTCACCCTCTGCCTGCACACGGCTGCGGGAAAGGAAAAAAGGATGGAACTCAGGGCACGGAGGTATACCTATACTCCCAGTATCATTACCGTAAACAGAGGGGATATACTGGTACTGACCCTGATCAGCGAAGATGTAACCCATGGTTTCTTTCTGGATGGATACGATATCTCGGCCTATGCCCATCCGGGAGAGCCGCGGGAAATCGTCATACGGGCCAAAAAACCGGGCAAGTTTATTTTCCGGTGCTCTTCAACCTGTGGGGATTTCCATCCCTACATGGTAGGGTATCTGAAGGTTCTTCCCAATACCAATCTGCTGGCCGGAGTGTCGGGAGTGGTTATCCTCGGGCTACTCTCAATCTTTCTCACTGGGCTTCTGAAAAGAGGTCCGAAAAAGAAGCTCTTCGG
>JBFMGN010000118.1:0-7939 GCA_040752435.1 Spirochaetota bacterium | reverse complement strand
TCCTTCCACAGTGAGGTTACGTTCTTAATTCCATCCATGGATTTTAGGAAAACGGGATCAGCTTTGTGAGATTGAAGCTGATCCTTTTTTTTGGTTATTACGTTTCAGGTAAAAAGCTCAAGGGATCAGAAGCTCTTGGGCTTTTTTTAATTTTTAAGGACAAATGGTAATATTATGCAAAAACGAACAACCTTTGATACACTCAAACTCCTCATTACATTTATGAGGGGCAGCAGGCTGCTGTATATCCTCGCCATACTCTGGATAGGATGTGCGACCTTTTTTTCATACGCCAGTCCCCTTGTCCTTAGAACAACAATTGACTCGATTATCGGGAATAAACCCATAAACGCACCGCTATGGGTAATGAATATTATAACCTTCATAGGCGGCAGATCCCATCTGGCGGCAAATCTATGGATGTGCAGCCTGCTTATTTTTTTACTGACCATCGCAAACGGGTTTTTCTCATTCCTGAGCGGCAGGTCGGCGGCCGTGGCCACCGAAACAACGACAAGAAACATTCGGGACAGGCTTTACGATCACTTGCAGCATCTTCCTTACGATTACCATGTAAAAGCTGAAACAGGCGACCTGGTACAAAGATGCACCTCCGATGTGGAGACGGTGCGTGTATTTTTAGCGGTTCAATCCGTTGAAGTCGGCCGGGCGATATTCATGGCTTCCATTGCGTTGCCGATTATGTTCAAGCTGGATGCAACCCTCACTCTTGTATCGCTGCCGGTTATCCTGATTGTATTTGCATTTTCGTTTATTTTCTTTACACGTATTCAGAAAGCATTTACTCTCTCCGACGAGTCGGAAGCCCGTCTTAGCACCATATTGCAGGAAAACCTTACAGGTGTCAGGGTTGTCAGAGCTTTTGCGCGGCAACAGTATGAGGTCCGAAAATTCGACCGGGAAAACGGCAATTTCAGGCGATTAACATACAGGCTTATTCGCCTTATGGCCGCGTACTGGACGGTGGTAAATTTAATCAGCCTTCTGCAGATCGGCGCGATTTTAATCACGGGGACATACTGGTCGATTCAGGGAAAGTTAACCATTGGTACTCTGGTTGTCTTTCTAACCTATGAAGGAATGCTGCTCTGGCCGATCAGGCAAATGGGGAGAATCCTGGCCGATATGGGTAAAGCCCTGGTTTCCCTTGGAAGAATCAAGGAGATACTGGACGAACCGGCAGAGGCTTTCGAGCCGGGGTTGCTCAAGCCTGTGATAGCAGGCAATATCGAGTACAGAAATGTTTCCTTCTCCTATGGAGAGGAACGGGCGATCCTTAAAAATATATCTTTCATCGTTAAAAAGGGAATGACCGTAGCGATTCTTGGACCTACAGGTTCCGGCAAAACCTCGCTGATGCATCTTCTGTCCAGGCTCTATGAATATACATCCGGCTCGATTTTAATCGACGGTGTTGAGCTGAAAGAAATAGACAGAAAATGGATACGGAAGCATATCGGCTTTGTTCTGCAGGAGCCATTTCTCTATGCTAAAACTATCAAAGAAAATATCGGCCTGCCGAAAAAAGATGCCAAGGAAGTGGAGATATTCGAAGCCGCGCGCATGGCTTCTCTGCATACTGTAATCAAAAGCTTTCAACGCGGGTATGATACCCCCGTGGGGGAGCGGGGCATAACATTATCCGGGGGCCAGAAACAGAGGGTCGCCATAGCCCGCGCTCTTATGAGTAACAGTCCCATCCTGGTATTCGACGACTCTTTAAGTGCCGTGGATACTGAAACAGACGCGGCCATACGGAAGGCTTTACAGTCCAAAAGCGCGCATGCAACCACCTTCATCATATCCCACAGGCTTAACACTTTGGCAAACGCCGACTTGATACTTGTGATAGAAAACGGCTGCCTCGTTCAGACAGGCACCCATGAAGAACTGCTCGCCCGGGACGGACTGTACAGAAGGATCTGGGCAATTCAAAACACCCTGGAGGATGAACTAAACCGGGAAATGGATGAAGAGCAAAACCAACGAGATCTTGCATAAGGATGGAGAGGCTATGAATGTTTTTGAAGAAAAAGATTACGACAAACAGATAGATATCAGGCTCTGGAAACGGCTGCTCGCCTTTGCATCCCCCTACAAAAAATATTTTGCAGCCTTGTCCATAATAATGATTCTGGTAGGGCTGACAGACGCCCTTTTCCCAATGGTCAACCGATATGCAATCGATAATTTCATTATCCCTGGCAAACTGGAGGGGTTCCCGTTATTTACACTGGCATTTGTCGGGTTGGCGGTACTGCAATCAATCAATGTATGGCTGCTTGTGACAATAGCTGGCAAAATTGATATGGGTATTTGCTATGATTTAAGGAAATCAGGTTTCAAACGGCTGCAGGAGCTCTCCTTTTCCTACTACGATACCACTCCGGTAGGCTGGATTATGGCGCGTATGACCTCAGATAATCAGAAACTTGGCCAGATACTTTCCTGGGGTCTGGTTGATATGATCTGGGGCTTCACGATGATGATTTCCATTGCAGTCTTCATGCTGGCCATGAACTGGATACTCGGACTCGCGGTTCTCTCGGTTATGCCCATCCTGGTGGCAACAAGCAGTTTCTTTCAAAAGAAGATATTGAAAAATTACCGTTCTGTCAGGAAAATAAATTCCAAGCTTACCGGAACTTACAATGAAGGGATAATGGGCGCAAAAACCACCAAAACTCTCGTCAGGGAATATGAAAATCAGAAAGAATTCCGGGACCTTACCGGGGAAATGCGAAACTCATCCATCAGGGCCGCGTTATTTTCATCCATCTACCTGCCGATTGTTCTTACCCTTGCCAGCATTGGAACCGGCCTTGCGCTGTGGACCGGAGGAAGCAAGGTTATGGCCGGGGTCTTAAGTTACGGTACACTGATAGCCTTCCTGGCGTATACTGTCCAGTTCTTCGAGCCGGTTCGGGAACTCGCCCGTGTTCTGGCGGAACTTCAGGCGGCCCAAGCATCGGCGGAACGTATTATCACATTGATCGAGACGGAACCCCAGATCAAAGACAAGTCCGAAATTATTACAAAATACGGCGACGTTTTCAATCCGAAAATAAAGAATTGGCCTCCTGTTCACGGAGACGTGGAGTTTAAAAATGTAAGTTTTCAGTACAACTCAGGTGAAACCGTCTTAAGTAACTTCAGCCTGAAAGTACGCCAGGGTGAGACAATCGCCCTGGTTGGAGAGACGGGTTCCGGGAAAAGTACAATTGTTAATCTGATCTGCCGGTTTTATGAACCTACCGATGGAGAAATTTTAATAGACGGTGTTAATTACAAAGAGCGTTCCTTAGGCTGGCTGCAATCGCATCTTGGCTATGTCCTTCAATCTCCCCATCTTTTCAGCGGCACAATCAAGGAAAATATCCGCTACGGCAAACTTGATGCCGCGGATAACGAAATAATCAAGGCTGCAAAACTTGTCAACGCCCATAACTTTATCAGTAGAATGGAAAAGGGTTATGATTCGGATGTCGGCGAGGGAGGAAGCCTGCTTTCGACCGGAGAGAAACAGCTCATCTCATTTGCCAGGGCGGTGCTGGCAGATCCCCCGCTCTTCATCCTCGATGAAGCTACCTCGTCGGTAGACACGGAAACAGAGCAAATTATCCAGCAGGCCATCCACACAGTCCTTGAAGACCGCACCAGCTTTATTATTGCACACAGGCTTTCTACAATTAAATCGGCAGACCGGATTCTCGTCATTCACAATGGGCAGGTTATTGAAGAAGGGAATCATCACACTCTTATCAATAAAAAAGGATACTATTTCAGGCTGTATTCAAACCAGTTTATCGAAGAACAGGAAACAATGATCCTTGGAACCGGGGAAGCTGCCCGTAAACAGCCTGATAGACTAATTCCGTAATTCTGATATACTACAAAATATGGAAATTAATGGGGTCATCCAAAGGAAGCTGTCGCTGCTTGACCGGCAAGTCGGCAATTTACGAAAATATTTGGAGGGTATCAGCCGGGAACGTTTTGCCGATGATTGGGGTCTCCGTTCAATGGCGGAACGAGCCCTCCAGGTTGCAATCGAAATAATAATCGATATTGCGGAAAGGCTGATAGCTTCAAGTAATGCAGGCCCCGTGGCCACAGCCTTGGATGCGATCAAACGTATCGAGGAACTCGGATTTATAAAATCCGCAGCTCCATACAGAGAGATGGTAAAATTACGCAATTTAATCGTCCATGAATACGAAGAAATCGATCCCAATCTGCTTTATGCGTTTGCCACTGAACGACTCGCTGAATTACTGTCGTTCAGGAACGAAATCGACAGGCTGGAATAGCATGCCCCTTTCCAAACATTATCTCGATACAAATGAAGAAAAAATTACATTCGACGTGGAATGTTTCGGAAAAGAATTATCACGGCAATGCGGTGAAATAATCTTTGCTTTGCTTTACGGTTCTTCAAAGGGCGGAATAGTTCACCCCAAAAGCGATGTTGATTTGGCGGTCTACACGGACACGAAGCCAACCGTCAGTTTGTACGACCGTATAATCCAGGTTGCTGAGGAAGCCGCACCAGGAGTCCGGTGTGACCTGGGGTTTCTTAAAGGGCAGGAACCGGTTTACTGTTTCGAAGCGTTAACGGGAAAACTATTATTTACAAAAGACATGGAGAAATATTTGAGGTTCTTTAGCCTGACCTGTCGGTTATATGAACAGCAAATGTTCCATTACAGGAAGCAGAGGGAATACCGCCTTAAAGCCCGCCAGAAGTTAATTGCACATCCACTCTCCTAGCGCGAACAGCCGCCGTTCATTTTAATTCAGCCACCTGTCAAACCATGCAAAAGCCTCTGCCTGCATGGGAGCATCGAATTTGTGCTGCCCATCATAATATACCATTTTAAAACATTCGGGCTTTTTAGCCTTTTTAAAACTTTCGATCAGAATATGCTCCGCACTTTTTACCTCATCGAAGGTAAAAAGAGGATCATGCCTGGTTGAAATTACCAACGTCGGTAACGGAACTCGCATCGCCAGAATATCAGGATAGTCCATATAGTTGGGAAGAATAGGTATATATATCATCCAGGTATGAGTATAGGCAGTGGCAAGGGCAAAATCGCGCCATGTACTCATAAAACCGACTGTCACGGAACACCGAATTCGCTTATCCGTACCAGCTAGATAATTTGTGCGTAAACCTCCGCCGGAAAGTCCGCCACATCCGATTCTCGCAGGATCAATGTCGCTTCTCGAGGCCAGATAATCCAGGGCAAACTTGTCTTCCGCAAGACAGACACCCGGCCATGTAAGACCGGAACAAAATAGAGATTTGGCCAGGACATGCTCATGTTGTCCTGCAAAGGCGTTATAAAGATCGATTTCTTGTTTGGGTTCTGAGAGAGATACATTGTATGCTGTACATGGTGTGGTGCTTTCTAAATCATTGAGTGTGACTTCCTTAACCTCGTGGGGGTGTAACATCATTCGGGTAACTGCATAGCCGGGAAGGTCGTCTGGTGATATTTTACGGCTTTCAAATGGGAAGACGTCATGTACAAGCACACCGTACCCTCTCCTTGCAAGCTCGTTTGCCCAACCCCGGCCGCCGTAATATAGTTGTTGATACCGCTCAAGAAAAGGATGGATCGCATCCGTTACACGTGTGATTTTTGATTTTCCGAAATACTTGTTGCCTCCATGGTCATGGAGCGCAAGAATTCCGGGCAGTTTCCCGCCAATTTTTTCGGGCTTAAGAAAAAAAGCTTGTGTTTTTTTACCATAGGGTAATTGCCATTCAAGTTTTTCGATTTCAAGGCCATCGTACACGTAAGTCTCAAGGGTTTCCACCTCTGTCTGTACCGAATAATTGGGTGGATTTACAAATTGTAGAAACAGTTTTATTGCCTCTTCCTTCCATGCCTGAATATCATTCCATTTTGGGTGAAGCAAAGAATAAGTTTTGGGTTTACTCGATAGTAAAGTATCCAGCCAATTCCCATAACAACCAGCAAGATTTTTTCTAACCTTAAGCATTATTTGTCTCCCGCTAACTTCCAATAATGTTTTCGTAATTCAAGAACAGTCTCAAAGATCGCCGTCACATTGCGATCAGGCACCTTTTCATCCATATTAATGCAGCACACTCCGGTAAGCCATGGATTTCCCGAATCATCCACAAGTTTTACAATAGAATCATGTATGGTTTTGGGCAAATAACCGGGCATTTCCACTGGATTTAATCGGATATTGAGAAAGGTTTTTGGAAGATGTTGTCTTAATAATTTCACATCTCCGCCCCAACCGACATCCAAAAAATCAACGTTTGGTATTTTTGAAAAAGCTTCAGCATAACGGTGCGGATCATTTCCGCAATAATGAATCCCAAAAGGCCGCCTGTGTTTACTCCATTCAATATCAAAATTTATTAATACTGCTTCATAATCCTTTACGGAAATCATTGTATGAGAACACTCGGAATGCAGAAAAACGGGATGTATAAAATGGGCAACATTTCTATTCACCGAAATCGAAGTTGTACCGGTTTGAGCTTCTACTTCTCTGGTAAAGGTTTCTAGTATACGCGCGATGGACATAAAGAAACGCAGCGCATTTTCCGGATTGTCATGAATATCATAAAAAATATTTTCGCCCCGCAGATCAAGGGCGATATTCAAAATACCACCCCAGTTCAAATCACCAAGCAGGTATCCATATCCCCGTTTCAATTCTTCAGCTAATTTCTTGAACTTCCGAAAGATTTCGCTATTAAAGGCCTGTTCAGGCTCTACTTCCAGTTTTTCTATATTCGCCGCCAATACCCGGGGAGGAGCATCCTCCTTGTATTCGACTTCACAACCCATCATTTCAGATATGATGAAGCCTGCCGCCAAATGAACAGCACCAATAACCGGTAATTTTTTTCCATGATCCACCCCAAGGCCGAATTCTCCAAACCTTTCATACAGTGCGTTTTCCATTTTCAGTTCCACTTCAACACGTTTTTTCGGATGATAAAAAAAATCTTCCTCAAAAGTGATCCCATAATTATGAAACCACCAGGAAGGATGAAATACTACTTCGACCGGCAATAAAGAATTTCCAAGTAAAGGATTTTTAATGAGCTGCACATAATCCTCCAATGTCGACCTCTATTTATAATTATAAATTTTTTTAAGATAATGCGCTAACCTTTAACCGCTCCCGAAGAAAGTCCTTTGATAAACTGTTCCTGGAGCAACAAAAATAACAGTAAAAACGGTATGGCTGCAAGTACCAACACTGAAAAAGCCAGATTCCACTGGTTGTAATACTGTCCGAAGAACATATAAACCCTCGGCATAATCGGTTTTAGCGGGGTTTTATCAATCATAATGAGCGGGATAAGGAGATCGTTCCATAGAAAAATCATGTTTTGTATAATCACTGCAGAGGTAATGGGTTTAAGTAAAGGGAAAAAAATTTGATAGAACATTCGTAAATACCTGCAACCGTCCATTACGGAGGCCTCTTCCATTTCCTTCGGAATTGTTTTTATAAATTGGCTGAAGAAGAAAACTGTAATAGGCAGTGTCATGGCAACATACACAAGGATTGTACCGATAAATGTATTTGTAAGTTTTAATGTTCTGCCCATTAGAACATACAGGGGAATCATAATTGCCTGAAATGGCAGCATAAGCCCGACCAGAAACAGATAAAAGGAAGTTTTAAACAGTTTATTTTGCTCCCTGATTGCCATGGGAAATGCAGCGAGTGAGCCTATCAAAATATTAATAATAATGGTAAATGCTGTAATAATAATGCTATTACGCATGGCAATGTGGAACTTGCATTGCCGCCACGCTTCAACATAATTATTCAGGTTAAACCGGCTGGGCAATTTCAGAATACCCTGGCTTGATTCCTGGACCGTCTGGACTGTTGGAATAACGACAATAAG
>JBFMGN010000117.1:0-7953 GCA_040752435.1 Spirochaetota bacterium | reverse complement strand
CTGCCCACGTAGCTCCTTAGCCAGCCCTTTAACAAAGCTGACCTCATCGCCCCGACGCTTATGAAATGATGATATCTTCATAAGCCCGAGTGGAGGATATTTATTCTTGTATGCTGGTTCAACTAGTAATATTTTATCCAAATTACCACTCCAATTTCTTCCTAAGATAATCTCCTGATATGCCTGTAAATCGCATTCCAGGATTTGACTCGGACAATATTTGATGGGATTGAAGTGCCTCCAAATCTGGCCGATTCATTATACGGGTGAGCAATCAGGAAAACCACATCACAAATAAAGGACAGCTTTACAGCTTTTTCAAGATCATCCTCGACAAAGAACCTTATCTTTTTTTTTCTCGATAATTGAAAACGATTGCGAAAATTCCCTCTAGGATCTGTAATATCCTCGTTTCCCTTTTCAATCACTAAATTGTCGTATTTAAATCCGTAATGTCGCAACCACAATATTGTTAATCTCCTTATTAAACGAACACTCTTAAACCGATCAAAGAGGAAGTTGACGACATAGTCAGACCACATTCTGATTTTTTTCCATTTTGATAAAGCGCTATATACTAAAGATTCGTAATCGCACAAGCACCTTCGCCAATAGTCTATAACAAGTTTCCGATCTTTCTTTTCAATTGCCAATAAGTTGGGCCACGGTCTATGTGTAAAAATGAAAAGTTTGAACTTAAAAATATTGCGTAGCTTCTTTAAATTGTCCGGCGTAGTATCTTCCACCGGCATGTCGATCCAGTATTTAGGATCATTAAAAACGAGACGCTCATCTTCTCGTGTTACTCCAAGATCAGCCTCGTGGACAGGGATATGAGTTATCTGTTCGGTTTTAATTTCTTTTCCCGTCTTCTTGGCAAGTAGATAACAAAAGTGATCTCTATGCCGATTCAATACTCCATCGATGTCAATTCCTATAATATTTGATTTTAGGTATCCTGTTTCCCGATGTCTAGCAAATCTCCAGTAGAAAAGGAAGTGTGTAATGAAAAAGATGAGGCCTCCAACTATAGCTCCTCCGGAGTTATAATTCATCAGTTCGTTCAACCCAAAAATGCTTTTTATCCATTCCAAATTTAATAAATAAGAAATGAGGACCCATAAGCCGCCCGTCCAGTATGATGAATTTAGTAGAGCAAAGGCAAATATAACTGGTAAGAAATAGCTTTTTTCATAATAAGCAGGAAGCAAAGCTGTTTGAGGAAGCGTCCTCATTCTTAATTTAATATTGATGTCAATATCTTCGCTGTCATAAAAAAACTTTCTTATGCCGTTGACGGTTCGGGCATACAATAGGGAATCTAGGCGAAGATTTATGATATGGAGCATAACCATAAAACCAGCAAGGGAAATTACTATTAAAAGACAACCTGCAAGGAATATTATATATCCAGTAACTTGATTATATCGTGGGGATTTTGCCTCACTAGTGATGATATAGCTGGTTATTGCTATGGGGATTGCCATTATCGCAAGGTAATGCTTAAAAAAAGTCGAAATTGTCTCATTTGTTTTAAAATGTGCTTCTGCAATGTGAGAATACTCCTGATGAAGATAATTGTTAAATTGAAAGGGTTTTTCAGACATATCTATATTTCCAGCCCGACTCCCTTACAAAATCTCTTCAATTCCTTATAGCACTGCTGCAATTCTGCTTTCTTGTTCTTATTTTCTTCGATCTCATCCTTAATCTTCAAAGCCTCAGCATCCTTTATGAGATCTCTAAACTCTCTTATTTTTTTATAAAATTTATCTACCTTCTCGGGCTTATTCTCGTAAAGAATGTACATGGAATCATCAAAAGCTTCTTCTGCGCCATTTTCGTAGAATGCCCTACACGCTTTCTTATTCGCAAGAATCTTTGGTAGATCCCTAACATTTTGTGCTTTTTTAAATCTATCTTCCTTCACCCATTCAACAAATTCGTCAAGAAAGGCGGGTGTTTCCTGAGCTCTCTTTACCAAATCCTTCTGCCTGTAAAAAGCATCAAAATAGCTGAACTTCTTGACCTCGTCTCTTGTGCCACCACCAAGACTGTTTTCACCAGAACTCCTGAGAAATCTGGCCGACATCGTTTCATAGGCATTTAACATGGCTTCGATTGTCTTCTTATGCATTCCCAGATGTTTACCTATTTCATCCGGTGTCTTATTGAGCTTCTTAATCATTCTATGGACATACGCCGCCTTTTCATAAGCATCCCAAGGTGTCTTACCCTTAATGTGAAAAGTCACAAGGATATATGAGATTTCATCATCAGTAACATCATCCTGCAGAATTCTTGCTTTAATCGTTTGCCATCTTTTCTTGTTGCTCGGATCTTTTTCGTATTTCCTAAACAACCGTCTGTATGCGCATAGTCTCCTATTGCCCTCAATGACCTTGTTTTTAAGTACATAAACCTCGTCAACAACACCTTTATTGACCTCTAGATCTTTTATTAGGTCCTTTGTAGAGTCCAATTTGAGTAGTTCCATCTCAATGAACTCTTGATTTACTCTAATAGTGGGAATTCTGCTGACGATGCGATTGATTCGAGGATTTGCCGGGTCGTATTCAAGGCGGTCTATGTCTACGTCCCTGATTTCGTAACTTATTTCCCTGCCTAAAACGGTTATTGATTCCTTAGTCATTTTTATCCTAAAATATTTAGAAGTTCACTCTTGTTGTAAAGAAAATTGAGACTGCTACTGCTCACTATACCTAAATCCCCCTGTACATACCCAGCAATTTCCGCTTTGACATCAATGATCCTATCGATATACTCATCGACAGTGCCTTTTGCTAATATTTTGAAAATCCTGCACTCTTTTGTTTGGGATATCCTGTGAATTCTGTCCTGAGATTGCAAGTAATCAACAAGATTGAAATTTCTATCCAAGTAAATAGCATTATTGGCTCTGGTTAGTGTGAGCCCCTCTCTCGCAGCTGACGGATTGGCTATTATGACACTATTGTCCCTTGACTCCTGGAAAGCCTTAACAGCATCAGCTCTCTCCTTCACGGGAACATCGCCATAGATAATAAGTGGGGAATATTGCTTTAGTCTATTTTTGAGGATAGTGATGTTGTCAACGAAGTTAGTCCAAATGATTGCTTTTTCATCCTTTACCACGGCGTCTTTAACCAGATATTCTAATGCAGCAAACTTTGCTGGTTCTTCTTTGTATCCTTTATCAATAAGAATAGGATTGCTGGCTATCTGTGTCAGCCTCAAAAGCTTTTTTAGAATGTTCTCGGCTTCATCAATTATCTTATTCCCTTTTATATCCTGCACTTCTATACGTAATTCTTCTCTAAGCTGGGAATAAAGCTTAAGCTGTTCACCCTTTAAAGCGACATAAATATTAACAAATTTCTTCTCCGGGAGTTCTAGCACGTCATCTTTACACCGACGGATGGAATGCTCTGTGACAGTTTTCTTCAGCTCCGTAAGAGCTTCGATGTAGTCCGGGTTCTTTTCGTTGTATCTTGCCTTAAATTCTATAAAGCTGTCTCCGAGAAGGGCACCGCCGTCAAGGAAAAAAAATTGAGACCACAAATCAACTGGTTTATTTGCGACTGGAGTCCCGGTAACAATGATCCTTTTTGTAGAATATGGCCTAAGTTTAAACAGCGATTGTGCCGTTTTTGTTTTTGGATTTTTTATCTTGGCGGATTCATCAAGAACGATCGCAACCTTGCGGCTCCTGCAGAACCTCTTAATCCGTTCGAGTTCGGATATTACTGCTTCATAATTAGTGATATAGAAATTTGCGCCGGTCAGAAACTTATATCTCTTCTCCCTTCCAGTGCCCTTTAGCACGATAGGAATTAAGGATGAATGCTTTGTTACCTCGTATTCCCAGTTGTAAAGTAACGACATTGGACTTATGACAAGGGCACCTTCAAGTTCGCCATTCTTCATGGACCCAAATAAAGAGTCGATTATGATTTTCGTCTTGCCTAGGCCCTGCTCATCGAATAAAGCGACTTCATGATGCCTACTAATAAAATCGATGGCCTCGGTCTGATGAGGAAGCGGCCATGTCTTTAATTCATACCGTTGGGTATCCTTAATCATTGATAATTTCGTCTGGAACAAACAACACATGTATGTTTTGGGATTCCTTTAGCCCCCATCTTTCCAAAGTTCTATTAAATAGATCTTCTGCGGGCTGAGGTATCCCTATGAAAACTTCGCATATTCTGCCTCTCAACTCGGCGGTAGAAAAATCCTGAAGTTGCTCGTAAGTTCTTTTGTTTTCTATGTCGTTTTCAGTTTTTGCTTCGCCTATGCATACTTGACCATCTGCTTTGACACCAATCGCATCAGGCCTATGCCTCAAAATTTGGGGAGGGAGGGATACATGTTCTCCAAATAGGCCGGGATAATGACCGTCTACGGCATAGACAGTGGCACCCATCTCTCGCATCTTCTTTATAACTAACCCGAGAATTAACTGATGCCTGTTGCCAGCCACTATTCAATCGTACCTATATCCCGTAAGAGATTTGTTGTGACGTTATAGAGTTTCTTCAAGGAATTGAGTTTGGCGGGCTGCAAGCCTCTCTTAATCTCATCCAGCTCACCAAAAGGAAGACCCTCCAATCCATCAGTTATGTCTTCGATTTTTTCGAAAAGCTTTGACTTGGCTGCAGGATTCCTCTGTTCTAACTGATCAAGAGCCGCCTGAAAGTTGTCATTAAGTAGGGCCTGACTAGACTGTTCGTCATTGAGAACCATGGAAAGTTTTCTTATGTCCTCACCTCTTCTGAATTTCCCCTCGCCAACCCAATCACAAAACTCCATTAACGATAACTTGCCTTCTTTAACTAAACGCCGTAGTTCTCTGTTCTTTCTAAATTCGACAAAATAGCTGAATTTAAGTCTTTCGGCAGGCCTGTTATGTTTTGGAAGGTATTGTTCTTCCATATCCATAAAAGCCTGGATATTATTTTTGATGTCTGAGGCTGTAAGTTTTGTGAGTTGTTCAAGTCTTTTGAGAGAATAATCTTCCTCAGAATTTAATCGGTATAGCTCCCTTGCCTTCTCATATGCATCCCAGGGAGTCGGGCCGAAAAGATGTTTTTCGAGGCGAATAAAATTGATCACATTCCGATCGATCTTGTAAGGCAATACATAAGTGTCAATCGATTTCCATTTATCATCATTCACATATTTTTGGGAGAGTTCTTCATATATGAATGCTCGTGTATTGCCTTCGATCACTGTATAGAACTTTTCTTTAGGGACGACCCAGATTGGATCATAAATTCCGCCATTACGTTCTATGTGCTCCTTCAGCTTTTCGTACTGGTCATTGCCTTCGGCTAGAGCAAATTTTATCTTTTCCTGGGTAATATTGTCATTCAGGCGCGTGTCGAGAAAATATTGAATGCGGGGATTTTCCATATCGAGGATCAGTTGTTGTAATGAAGTCTTCTGTATCTTGATTTCAGTTGAGATGCCGTCGAGATTTACTGTCAATTTATCCATGTCAATTTGCCGTGAGCTGCTTAATATTGATTGAATTGATAATTGGTAAGAACTCGCTTTTTTTCATCTGGATGGAGCACGGAAACGGGTTGGGTTACATCTCTTTTTACACCCCAAGATATGGGAACGATCCGTTGCCGTGCCATTCGGGTAAATTGATACCCAAATTAAGATCGGCTGTCAATACGGAAATTCTCAGCAGAAGACACTTATTTAGACCGATTCGGGCATGCCGCTTTCGTGGAAAGAGCCGTCTGAAATGAGCCCATCGAGATGGGGATTGAATCCCAAAAAACCCGCTGCAGGCAAAAGTTACCTGCCCATCGGTGACCTGCGGAAATAGAGCGGATATGGAATATTAGGAACAAAAGTAGGTAGCATTGCCCGGATCTGTTTTGACATTGAAATGAAGATCAGGCATCATGGCAGGCATCGAATTGAAAAGGAATCCGCTTAACGCCTGAATAGAGTGATTGAGGAAGGAGAGAGGAATGGAACTTGTCGTCATCGGTGGGGATGCGGCCGGAATGAGTGCAGCAAGCCGTGCAAAGCGGAACCGGACGGATTTCAATATTACGGTATTCGAAAAAACGCAGGATGTTTCATACAGCGCCTGTGGAATGCCATACAATATCGCAGATCCGGACCGGGGAATGGATGATCTGATCGTTCGGCGAGCCGAAGTTTTCAGGCAAAAACAGGGAATTGAAGTGCGGACCGGACATCATGTGGAGAGGATCGATCGGGAAACCCGGACTATTTTCGGAACAACCGAGGAAGGTTCAATATTTCATAAAACCTATGATACCCTTCTCATGGCCACCGGAGCTTCAGCGGTGATTCCGGAAATTCCGGGAACGCATCATCCGGGAGTCATGGCATTAAAAAGCCTTGAAGACGGGAGAAAGATTAAAAAGTATATCGATGAAACACCGGTTAGGAAATGCATCATTTTCGGAATGGGATATATCGCATTGGAAATGGCAGAAGCCCTCTGGGCCCGCGGAATCGCTGTGGAGATGGTCAAACCCGGGCCTGATTTTCTGCCATGGATGAATCCGGAGCTGTCTGAAGTCGTCCGAAAGGAAGTGGAAGCCCATGAGGTCAAGATGCATGTTAAGGTGTCGATTGAAAAGATCGAACCCTTCGGAGGGAAGTTGCATGTGATCGGTTCAGGCAATCGATTCACCGGAGAGATGATTCTTATCGCAGCCGGTGTCAAACCGAACAGCCGGCTGGCTGCCGATGCCGGACTCCATCTGGGTCCGCAATCGTCTATTTATGTCGATAAAAAAATGAGAACATCCGACGAATCTATTTTTGCTGCCGGCGACTGCGCCGACGCCTATCATGTCGTGACCGGAGAAAAAGTATGGATTCCCCTGGCATTGCGGGCGAATCGATCCGGATGGGCGGCGGCCGATAACATCTGTGGAACGAGGATTCTTCTTTCCGGAGTTGCTGGAACTGCGGTATTCAAGGTCTTTGATCTGGAAGCGGCCAGAACCGGATTGAACATGGCTGAAGCTGGAAAAGCGGGTTTCGATCCGGTATCCGTAACGATTACATCCCGTTCAAGAGCCCATGCGCATCCCGGATCGTCGACCATCTGGGTGAACATGGTCGGAGATAAAAAGTCCGGTCGTCTTCTGGGGGTTCAGATGGTCGGAAAAGAAGGGGTTGCTCACCGGATCAATGCTCCGGCCGTAGCGCTGCACGGCAGGATGACCGTTGAGGAGTTCAGCCAGTCGGATCTGGCGTATGCTCCTCCTTTCGGTCCGGTCTGGGATCCCATGCTGACTGCCGCCAATCAGCTTCTGAAGAAATAAATCTTCTTTCCATTTTCGACGGGAATCTGGTGAGGGTCGAAAATTTAATCTCCCATCTTTGCCATGTAATCATCGTATAGGGTTTCAAGGGATAACTTGTGCTTGGCTTCTTCCTGACATAAAATTTTAAAGATCTTTTTTCCCGGCTCTGTTTCTGACTGCTTCAACAGATCGTTGTATAATTTAAGCGCCTTTTCCTCACGTTTCATTGCCAGCATGAGGATCTCGTTATATGCCATTCCTTCCCTGTAATCGATTTCCACGGTATAATCGCTCCGTTTAAGGTCAGGAATCCACTTGAATTTATATTCGGAGACCTCTCTGTCGGTCTTGCCGGTTTTGATCCCCTCCAGCATTTTCTGGTGTTTTCGTTCCTCTTTGGAGAATTCCGAAAACATCTCCTTCACACCGGACATGGATTCTTTTTTGGATAAAGAGTCGTAGAACCGAACGGCTTCTTTCTCCTTTTCGATGGCGAAATCGATGATCTGTTCCATATTGTTGAATTTCATGTCGATCTCCTTTCAGATTAAGGCAAGAAAAGGGATGGCGAAATCTTTTTCCCTTATCGCCGGACAGCAGATTTCATACTTTGTTCATCCATTACAGAATCCACGGGTGATGA
>JBFMGN010000116.1:0-7981 GCA_040752435.1 Spirochaetota bacterium | reverse complement strand
TTCTAATGATATGTAAAAGCAGGGCATTATAATGCTTCCACAATTCAATCAATACATTCCAACTGAAATCATTTATTTTTTGGACACCTTTCCAGCTTTCAGCTTCATATTTCGGAAATTCCAATTTTTCTTCCAGTTGCAAACGCACAAAGCGTTGGTGGTTATTGGAGGCGGAATCTATTAAATGACCGATCATTTCATTCAACGTCCACTTTTCATTTGACAAACGCACAGATGATTGGGATTCCGGCGTTTCCTTTAATCTCCTAAAAAATCCCTCAATTAGATTTTCATACTCATAAATATTCAATTTCATATAGACCTCACATTTTATTATAGCAGTTTTTTACGCGATTGCTCAATCCATTTCGACACTACCACTTAATTAGAGCGGATATTACGAGTCGATTAAATCAGCTCCTTTTTTCGATAATAATATCCGACTGGCCGGGGATCGCATCTATCACTATATACCCATCATCTGATGATACATGTTCAAGGATTCGATCTCCCTGTGATACGGTTACCCTTTCCCATTTTGAGGGGAGCCTGATTTTTACTGTTAAGGGTTGATCATACACCGATGTATCTAATTCGGTGGTAATTGCTACCCGCAGTTTTTCCTTTTTATACGTTCTAGCGGAGAGTTTAGCCTGGTCTCTTTCCCGTATATATCGATATACTTTCCCAAAGGGAGCGACCCAGAAATCTTTATGCTGGATATAATCGAGAATACTTGAAAATGTCTTAACCGGCATGGCCTGCCAGCCAAGGGCATCCTTCGGAAGACGTCCGTTATCAATGCCATGAAAAGAAACTATAATCCACCCCCCTTGAGAGAGAGCCTTTTCGCCGACCAACTGCCAGGAGGCAGGAGTATCCGATGTATGAAATCCAAGAGAATTGATCTGGAAGAAATCATCGGGACTTTTTTTCGGTATCCCGCCATTTTTTTCAAGATATTGTTTGACAAGGCCGCTGCCGGATCGGGCCGCGATAAAATATTTTTTGGCAATTGTCCGGCTGGATTCAGTACTGCGCCAATACGGCCAGCCAAAGACCAAACCGGGCGCTTGGGGTATTTCTGCCTTAAGCTTTGCGGCTGAATCTCTAAGTTCATCCTCGACCAGCGCCCCCTCTTGCGTCAAGTCCACATGGGTCTGACTGTGGCTTGCAATCTCATGCCCTGCCAGTGCCAAAATACGTGCCTGGTGCCAGGAGAAAAGGATTCTTTTTGTACCGGAATCATTCCAAACCCCTACATCTCTCGGAGCGGTTATTATAAAAAAGGTCGCACGAATATGCCGTGTTTCCAGTTCTGGAAATCCTACGAGAAACTGGTCCAGGGTACCGTCGTCAAAAGTAATAGAGCACGCAGCCGATCTGAAGCCATACCATGGAGCTATTTCATACTCCAGAGGATATTCCGTCTCCGGTTCTACAATAGCTTCCGGTTGTTCCACTGGCTGAGGCTGGGGCTGTTTCTGTTTGTAGATAAGTTTCTCCTGGCTCGCACAGCCGGATAACGACCTGGTATACAGATATACTATGAGGAAAATTATTAAAGGCTTAACATTTTTTACGATGGAGGAGCAGTTGGCTTGCTTTTTACGGCCTCTATCCCCATTCAAATTCTTAATCCTTTCCGACTACAACCACTCTGTATCAGGATAGGGATATACGCCATGAATTTTTTTCTATAAGATTTGTATATGAGGCAATTTCAAAAATGAAGAACTACGAGCTCACGCTCGTAGTATCTTCGTTCCGCATGGCACGGCCTTCGGCCGATTGTCGTCTCGCCTTATCTATAGGCGTTAGCCTATAGATAAGGCGATGGACGGAATCAAGGAAAATTAGCCACGGAAGTACACGGAAATATTCTAAATATTTACAATACAAAGAAATACGAAATATCTTATATTCCGTGTTTTTCCGCCCCCTTCGAGGGTAAACGTAATTCCGCGGCTACCCAATATGCTGACCCGAACTTCTCGCCCTCGAAGGGGGCTTACTATTTTTGAAAGTGCCTCATTGTATATTAAAGTATTTTAGTTCAAAGAAATTAATGCCAAATCCCGTATGCTTTTATTTCACAGGATTTGGCAGATAGTAATATCTTTTTACTAAGGCAAAACGTATTTATCAGCGCCCGAAACTTACAGCCATGCTGTTGGATCTTAAAGCTAGATAGTCACCTTTTAGAGGGGCGGTATTACCCAGGTTAAAAACATAAACCCATGTCGGATCAACAGGATCGTAGATCTTTACATCGCCCGTATTGCCGTTGATAACGATTTTAACCGGAACTATGACTCGTAAATTTTCAACCGTAAGGACGTACGCGTATCGGTTCAGATCGATATCGGCTATTAGATCCATCCGTGAATGACTGACGCTTTTGTAGAGTTGAGCGCTGAACCCCTTAGTTACCGTCGTTGCGTTTTCATCGTAGTTTAACCAGAGAAGGTAGGAATGTCCGTTACCCCAGGCTTTACCGGGATGCGGTTTGTCGACAAAAACATGGATACCGAAGCCGCCATGTCTGTCCTCGACTGCTCCTCCTTCATATCGGACGTTGAACTCGTATAACATCGTACCTGACTGAGGAACTTTGAGGTTCATTTTTGCCAAACCTGTTTTAACATCGAGTTGGTAAAGCCTTCCGTCTTTCATCTGCCAGTTTCCCCAGGCATACTGAGCACCGGGAAGAGTTTCACCGAATACGGTTAAAGCAGGAAACATAACTAAGATAACCAGAATCAAGAATAGTTGTACATTCGCTTTCATCTTCACTAACTCCTCTTATCTTTATTAATTCTAGATGATAACTCTATCTTGAGAAATTAGCAAGCACAATAATTCTTTTTAGCGACAAAGAAAGTGTTATACCTTTTCCCTAAAAAAAGGCAATTTTACGGCTATTTTACCGGGCAGATCTCTCATTCGCCTTTTTATAAATAAGTTAAAAATGTCCAGTATGGTGTGTATTTCTTTTCTGATTAAACCGCCTGCAAAGCAGCTCTTAAAAATTCGTGGCCTTAAGCCTTTGGCATTTTGTAGTCAACGCGTACTATTGCTGTTGACAATGGACCGATTTTGAATGAAAATTAATTTAAAGATTTTTCACGCTAATATTTTTATGCTAATAATGGTAGAAAAACAGGTTCTGCTAAAAAAACCCGATCATACGCCCGGAAAGGCTAAGTTTCCTGTCATAGATGCTCATAATCATCTTTTTGGCGATGTTTCAGGTGAATCCCTTCTGGAAATTATGGATGCGGCCGGGGTTAAGATTTTTTTAAATGTAACGGGCAATGTAAGCCTGCCCTTCGACGAAAAAGGGTATACTATCCGGCGGCGCGGCTTAAGTGAATATATAGAGAACTACGTCCGGAAGTTTCCGGGCAGGTTTGCCGCCTTTACCATGTCCGATTTTGCCCGGTGGGATGATTTTACGATCTTCAAAACAGAGGATTTTGTGGACGAACTGATCAACCGCTTCGAAGAGGATGTAAAAAACGGTGCCAAAGGCTTAAAAGTAACGAAAGAACTGGGGTTACGATTTACAGACACCACCGGTAGAATGGTTCCGGTAGATGACAAAAGGCTCTATCCTATCTGGAAGCGCGCTGGAGAAATGGGACTTCCGGTATTAATCCATGTTTCTGACCCGGTGGGGTTTTTCCTTAAAAATGACGAAAGAAATGAGCACTATGACACGCTCAAAGAATTCCCCGGCTGGAGTTTTTACGGTTCTACCTTTTCAAAAATGGAGCTTCTTGAACAGCGGAACAGAATGATTGCGGATCATCCGGGAACAACTTTTATTTTACCCCATGTTGCCAACTATCCGGAAGATCTTGCATATGTATCTGAGCATCTCGATGATAATTCCAATGTGTATATCGATTTTTCCGCACGGATCGACGAGCTTGGACGGCAACCGTATAGTGCCAGGGATTTTTTCATCCGGTACCAGGACAGAATACTTTTCGGGGTTGACATGCCGTTAAGTGTTGAGGTGTACCGGGCCTATTTCAGGTTTCTTGAGACAAAGGACGAATATTTTGATTATCCCGATTATTTAGGCAGGTGGGGTAACTGCCGGTGGAAAATATACGGCCTCTATCTGCCGGATGAAGTTCTGAAAAAGATATATTACGGGAATGCGCTTAAAATCATTCCCGCTCTTTCAGCTTAAGTTCGTGCGGTGGAGGTTGCGGATAAACTCTCCTTCTTTTTTAAGAAAATCCGGCTGTTTAACCCGACGGAATTTAAAACCGGACTAAAGAAATAGATAAAGGTTGGTCGGTATGCCGAGGAATGAAAAACCCGTTATTCTGGTAGTTGATGATGTTGCCGAAAACAGGAAGATATTGGCTACAATTATAAACCGTGAAACAAACTATTCGGTTACTCTCGCAAGCGATGGTAATTCCGTGTTAAGCATGATTGAGAACGATCTTCCGGACCTTATCCTGCTGGATATTATGATGCCGGGAATGGACGGGTTTGCGGTCGCCAGAATTCTAAAAAGCAAGGAACGTACCCAGGAAATTCCAATCCTTTTTATCACAGCAGTTATCGATATCGAAAGTATCGTCAAGGCTTTCGAAGCGGGCGGGGTTGATTACATTACGAAACCCTTCAGCAAAAACGAGCTCCTGGCACGGGTCAATGCGCATATACAGATTAAAAAAATGCGGGATGAGCTGAAAGAAAAAAATGAGCTCCTGGCGGACCGGGAACTGCATCTGATCCAGCTTGTTGAGGAAAAGACCAGGAAACTTGAGAAAACGACCATAGCCCTTGTCAACGCCCTTGAAAATGCAAATTTTTTTAACGACAACGATACCGGTAACCATATTAAACGGGTAAGTGAATATTCAGCCTTGATTGCTGCGAAATACGGATGCGACCGGGATTTTGTTAAAAGAATAAAGATGTATGCCTCTTTACATGATGTCGGGAAAGTTGGAATACCGGACAGCTTGCTTAAAAAACCTGGGAAATATACCTCCGAAGAGTTTGAGAAGATGCAGGCGCATGTTGTGATAGGCGCCCGAATGCTTGATGATCCTGAAATCGACCCCATGGCCCGTCACATTGCTTTGTATCATCATGAAAAATGGGATGGAGGGGGATACATACACAAGGTCAGAAAAAAGGACATACCTCTGGAAGCGAGAATGGTGGCCCTGGCCGATGTGTTTGATGCCTTATCCAATAAACGGGTTTATAAAGAAGCTTATCCAGAAAACAAAGTTGATACTATAATAAAGGAGAGCGAAAACTCCCATTTTGATCCTGATCTGGTAAATATATACTTCGAAAACAAACCCGAAATGATGGAAATCAAAAAAAAGTTTTCAGACTGACAATGTTTTAATTTTTCGGGCAAATGCACTCCCAAACTCTTCCCCTTTCCGAAGATTTTCTTCCGTTGGTCCACCCTGAAACTCAAAAGTGTCGTTCAGTTCCCAGTTTAATGGTTCAATAACCCGTTTTATCTCTTTTAATGCGCCGCCGCTCCACCCAAAGCTTCCGAACATTGCCGCCGTTTTATTCAATATTCTCTTTAGAACAGCCATTTCCAGTATGTGAGTCATGGGGGGAAAAAGGCCGGCTTCGTAGGTCGGCGCACCGATCATAACACCTGCCCGTGTCCAGAGAGAGGCAAGTATATAGCTGGCATGGGTTCTGGCCACATCAAAAATCTCGACGGGTACTCTTTCCCGGGAGATCCCCTGTGCCACCGCATTCATCATTGTTTCGGTGTTGCCGTACATGGACCCGTAGACCAGCGTGATGGCCGGATTAGTCTTTCCGGCGGCATATTCAGCCCACTGTTTATACAGTTGTACTATTACACCGGGATTTTTCCGCCATATCAAGCCGTGGGACGGTGCAATTACTTCTATAGGAATCTCCTTCAGTTTTTCAATGGCGTTTAATACAGGTTTGGAAAACTTGGCAATAATATTCGCATAGTACCGGAGAGATTCCTGTTTGTAGAACTCGAGATCGTGGCATTCATCGTCAAATATGGCGCCGGTTAAGGCTCCATATCCTCCGAAGGCATCACATGAAAAAAGAATTTTCTCTGACAAATCGTAGGTGGCCATTGTTTCCGGCCAGTGGACAAAGGGAATATGGAAAAACTGTAATTCTCGGGTGCCTGTATTGAGTTTTTCGCCGTCCTGAACTTCCCGTATATTCGCCGTAATCTCGTAATAGTTTTTAAGCATTGATTTTGCCTTCGGTGCACACAGGATGGTGAGTTTCGGGGACATCCGTTTAAGGGTGCGTAAGACCCCGGTATGATCCGGCTCCATGTGATTTATGACCAGGTAATCCAGGTCGTGTATTTCTACAATCTCGGCGATGTGATCGAAAAACACGTCCGTCTTAATGGCCTTGGCAAGGTCAATTAATACTTTTTTTTCATCGTTAATAATATAAGAATTATAGGAAACTCCTTCCTGGGTGATCGGCCAAAGTCCCTCAAACAGATCCGTAGTTCGGTCATTTACCCCTATCCAGAATACACCTTTTCCTATCTCAACCGCCGCCATAATTAATACTCTAAAGCTTTATTTGATCGCCGGATAAATCCAGTTGCGTCCTACTCATTTTTTCAAAAATATTTCCTGCATCATACAAGAGCGGCGTTTCCGTATAAGGGGTTTGTCTCTGCTTCATTGCCTGTAAAGTGTTATAATGCCGCACCTCCGCCTCCGCCAGAAGGTTAAGGATCTTATGTATTCCTTTATCCCTGGTCTTTCTTGAAAGATCAAGATAAAAGTTTTTACCGTCTTCTTCCATCTGCATTGCAAAATCGAAAATATCCATGGTACTCCTTCCTTTGTATTACTGCTTATTAAATATGAATAGCCCGGCCCTCGGCCAGACGCATGGATTCCATGACCGCTTCCGAGATGGTCGGGTGGGCATGAATCATGTTTGCAATATCTTCCGGGAGAAGTTCGGCGGTCTTCGCCAGAAGAATTTCGTGGATTATCTCGGTTGCATCTACGCCCACCACATGTGCGCCCAAGATCTCCTTAGTGTCACCGTGATAGATAATTTTAACAAACCCCTCAGAACGTTCAATGGCAACGGACTTTCCGGCTCCCCGGTATGGAAAAACAGCCTTCTTAAAGTTGATCCCGGCTTCTTCGGCCTTCTTTTCAGTCAGACCGAAGCTCGCAACCTGGGGTTCGGTGTAGACCGCGGCGGGTATAGCCGCGGCGTCGATGCGCGGTACCGGCTTTTTACCTGCCATGTATTCCACTGCAATTTCCCCTTCTTTGGAGGCCACGTGGGCGAGTAACGGCGAATTAACCACATCGCCTATGGCGAAGATGTTCTCCACGCTGGTTTTATAATAATCACCGGTGCTTATGAACCCCTTTTCTGTTTTCACACCGGTCTCTTCCAGCCCGATACCGGAAATATTGGGGGTTCTGCCTACCACAACGAGGACCTTATCAACTTCCAGTGTCCTGGTTTGGGCCCCTTCCCCTTCGATAGCCGCGGTTACGGAAGAAACTTTTTTTGCAACCGAAGTGACTTTTGTTTTGGCGTAAACGGATATTCCCCGCCGTTTGAATGAATCAGCGAGAGCCGCAGCCGTTTCACGATCCTCAAAAGGCAAAATGTGATCCAGCATTTCCACCAGATGTACTTCCACGCCGAAGGCGTTCATAATATGGGCAAACTCGCACCCTATCGCTCCACCGCCGATGATAAGCAGCTTTGCGGGTACTTTTTCCAGCATGAGGGCACCGTTGGAGGATAGAATCAGGCTTTCGTCAAACTCGAAACCGGGAATTATCCGGGGGCTTGAGCCTGTCGCAATAAGAATATACTTGCCGCTTACTTTTTGTTCGTGGTTGATTGTTACCTCATTCCGGCCGGTAATCCTACCGGTTCCCTGGATTACAGGCACATTATTCTTTTTTAAAAGATATTGAAC
>JBFMGN010000115.1:0-8042 GCA_040752435.1 Spirochaetota bacterium | reverse complement strand
ACCAACGGTATCGTATATTTTATGCGCTGTTATTTGCTGTTTAAAAAACGCCTCTCTTATCATTATTTTATTTCTTCAATATATTTCTCAAACTTTTTTTCTGGCATTAATTCATGAGTTTTAAATTCACCATTATAATAAATTCCGAGCGTTCCAAAAGGGCTTCCTATTTGTTGTGCTTCTTTATAACTCTGTAACTTCTTAATCTCAAAAGGTATTTTCTTATTCTTGGAAATTTCAGTCAATAATCCAACATATTCTTCCATAAAGGGGCATTGATTTGAATAAATGAAAGTAAATCCTTTTTTATTTGAACAAGTACCCTTTTTAACTTCATCTGTGAAGATGGGATTTTTTGCATTTTTATTGAATTTTAATACGAGTAATTCAAAATAGGGAGGTGCTGAATCAACAACTTCAAAATTATTTTTTAAGTAGAATTTTTTGTCAGTCAAGAATGGTTTTACTTTTGTGCTGCTTACAACAGCAATTCCATTCATTTTTTTAGCTTTGGCATCTTTAATGCATTCAGCAAGTAGTTGTGTTGATAAACCTTTGCCTTTAAACTGTCCAGAAACCCAAAGACAATTTATAATCATATAGTTTTTACCAGAAATTGGTTTCCATACTTTTTCAACTGGCATATATTCAATAAATATTTTGCCCCTTTGATCAAATCTTTTAAATACTAATCCATCTTTAAATCTTTCTCTTATCCAATCTTTTTTTGACTGAGCTCTATTTTGGTTCTGCTTGTCATTGCCGATAGCACAACAAATATGCTCTTGGTCGATATTGTTTTCATCAATTGTTATTATCTTCATAATCTTCTATCCTTAATAAAATAAAATGCTTTTATTAGAAATTATCTCTGGGCGCTTTTTCAATTGCACACAACTTGAATTATATGCTCTCTTATTTTATACTTCAATATCAACCGGAGGGAGTGGGAGTGGCACGGGCGGCTAAAATGAACAAGGAAAACATAAAAATATCAGCAGCTTTTATTGCAGTGTGTGTAATTTGGGGTTCGACTTACCTGGCAATAAGGATCGGTGTCAGTGATCTGCCGCCTGAACTTTTCATGGGTATCCGGTTTGTAATTGCCGGCGGGATCATGATCGGGATTACCCTTATTAGAAAACGAAACTTCCCTGTTGCCAAAGATGTGTTAAAAATCTCCGTGGTTGGCCTTTTCCTGTTGACAGGGGCTAATGGGCTGGTCGCATATGCTGAGCAGTGGGTACATTCAGGGATAACTGCGCTTATTCTGGCAATACTACCCCTTTTTATTGCATGTATTGAGTTGTTTATCCCGGGCCGCAGCCGCCTGGATTATAAAGGCTGGATCGGGCTTCTGGCCGGATTCGGAGGAGTTGCGGTTCTTGTGCTTTCCGGATCCAATATAGATTCTATTAATATTTCCGGTGCTATAATGCTTGTCGCTGCAGCCCTGCTGTGGGCGATAGGGTCAGTCTATTCGAAGAGCTTTTCTCCTTCCGGTTCCATCACTTCGCAGATCGGTATACAAATGTTGGCCGGTGGTTTGTTCCAATGTGTAAACGGCATATTACTGGGTGAGGTTGCGAGATTCCATTTTACAGCTAAAGGATTTGGCGCTTTCCTGTACCTTATAATGGTGGGTTCTCTTTTAGGATACAGTTCGTATATCTATGTCCTTAAGAACTGGTCGGCGGCCAAGGCTGGGACTTTTGCTTATGTCAATCCAATCGTTGCAGTTTTTCTTGGAGCGGTTGTATTGAGTGAACAGATAACATTGATGATTATTCTGGCCTCCATTTTAATACTCGGCGGTGTTTTCCTCGTACAGATATCAAAATCCAGGTATAAGGCTGGCAATGACAGTATTATTTCCGAGTAAATCTGCCTGAAATGTTTTGCATTAAACGGCTGGAAGATAACGAGTACAATATCATCGCTAAACGGCGCAGCTCGTATAATCCGAAGGCCGGGACCAACGATAATAGTCGTTCAAACCGAGGTTTGGTCTTTATCCATTTTAGAGTTGAATTGTCCTGTTTTCCCTATTCGAGCGGTAAATCGCATCCACGATCTTTAAGATATTAAAACCTGCCTGGGCCGTTGTCCCTTTTACCTGGCTCTCTCTCCCTTTTACGCAGTTGATGAAATGTTTAAGCTCGCCCTTATATCCGAGGGAGTACATCTCGTCCACTGCCGGACTGGTCCAACCGTGGGTAAACTCGGCTTTCTCTAGGGCGTAACCGAACCCTTTTTTTGAAAAAACCGATAGAGGACTCCCAAAGGTAAGATCGACCTTGACAACTCCATCGGTACCGTACACCTCCACCTTATCATCCATACCCCCGGTCGTGATATAGTTGCCTTCCACAAAAGCCTGTGTGCCGTCTTTGTACGTTAAGATGCCGACACCCCAATCCTCCCCCTCGAAATCCTTGTGCACGAAGTTGCCGGTTTTTCCGGGAGAACACCGGCCGATCACGCTCTGGGGCATCCCCAAAAGGTGATAAAAATATCCGATGGGGTGAATGGCCAGATGAATGATTGTCCCCCCGCCGCAGGACTGGATCGTTTTGGCATAAGGGGAATGTGAACCGTGGTGGGCTTCCTTGCCCTTATAGTATAAAGGTTTGCCGATACCCCCTTCTGCAATAATGGCCTGTGCCCGTGCAAGAGCCGGCGCGAAAATCCAGTCTTCCGCA
This sequence comes from Spirochaetota bacterium, assembly GCA_040752435.1. Lineage (GTDB taxonomy): Bacteria > Spirochaetota > Spirochaetia > SPDA01 > JBFMGN01 > JBFMGN01. The sequence goes on along the minus strand of JBFMGN010000115.1, from coordinate 5,340 downwards.
TAGAAAAACATCCTGCCGGTCTTCTCCTGGACTTCCACTACTTTCTCCCCGTCGGCCAGGTTGGTTGCAAAGGGTTTCTCGCAGATTACATGTTTGCCGGCGTTCATCGCCGCGGCTGCTATTTGGGAGTGGAGGAAGTTCGGTACGCACACGTCTATCACATCGATGTCGCTTTCTTTAAGCATTTCGTTGTAATCTTTAAAACCTCGGGGGATATTCTGTTTTTCCATGAAATTATTTCTAACATCATCTGCAATTTCCGCTATGGCGGCTATTTCCGCCTCAGGGATTGTCTTCCATACCTCTGTATGAAAAGTGCCGGCAAACCTGGTCCCCACCAGCCCGATTTTTATTTTCGTATTCATTCTGTTCCTCCCCGTTTATATTTGTGATAAATCTATATCCAGCCAGGCTTTTTTACAAGTGGATCGTTTATCAAAGCCCTGCCTGTTTCAGGCTGCAGGCATAATCCGAAATGGAGAATGCTTTTTGTACGTTTTGCTCGACTTAGGAGAATTGTCATTCTTTAAAATTTTATGCAGACCGTGGTTCCGCCATTTCTTTCAATAGAAAGAGTACCGTTCAATTGTTCTACTAAAGCGGACATCAATTCCAGGCCGAAGGAAGGTCTTAAAGGGAAGTCCGGCCTTTCCCGGATACCACTTCCATTGTCGGCTATTTTTAAGATGGTGGTCCCATTTCCCCTGGAGAGCTCTATAGTTATTACACCCTTCTGTTTTTCCGTGAATGCATATTTCAATGAGTTCGAAATAGCTTCATTTATAATTAATCCACACGGGATGGCGATATCGATACTTACAATTATGTCTTTCGACTTAATCTCGATGATTATATCATCTTTCTTTTTACCGAAGGCTGACAATAAAAACCCCGCCAGGTCTGTAATATATGCTTCCATATTGATCCTCGAAAGATCTTCGGACTTATACAGCATTTCATGAACAAGTGACATTGAATACACCCGGTTTTGGCTCATCTTTATCAGTTCCATATCCTTCGCGTCCCGGATTTCACCGGCCTGAAGGTTAAGGAGGCTTAAAATAACCTGCATGTTATTCTTTACCCTATGGTGAATCTCTTTTAACAAGATCTCTTTTTCATGGAGGGACGCTTTCAGTTTTGTCTCTGCCTCTTTGATATAGGTGATATCATTTCCGATAGAAAGAATTTCAATTAACCGCTCCTCCTTGTCATAAATCGGAATATTCGACCATTGAACCCAGAACCGTTCACCGTTTTTTTTTATCACTTCATTCTGATTATTTTTGTATTCGGCCGGATTGGTGATTATATTTTTTATCATGCTGGCAAGGGAGCGTCCTGTAGATTCTGTAAAAGGCACGATGGTACCCAGGAGGCTTTGGCCGAGTATCTCTTCTTTTTTATAACCGAAATATTTTTCAGCGTACTCATTGAAGAAGGTTAACCTGCCTTCCAGATCCCAGCGAATTATTACGCTCCCGGCATTTTCAACCAGTTCCCGGTATTCTTCTTTACTTTGCAGCAAAGCCGATTCCCTGGCCTTAATAGCCTGGCTCGATTTGTAGAAAGCTGCGGCCAGTTCATTAACTTCAAAATAATTTTTTTCCGGAAAGGAAAATTCATAATCGCCGGCCGCCACCCTGTTTGCAGACAGAATGAGACTTGAAATGGGTTGCAATATTCTTCTTCGGCTTAAAACCGCTATGGACAGGGCGAGCAAGAGTGACAGGAGAGTTCCGGATGCAAGAATCAACAAGATCCGGTTCATAAGTGCATGGGCTTCGGAAACCGGTTGCACTATTCCAACAACCCAGCGGGTCTTCTCAATCAATGCAAAACTTCCGATTGTCGATACACCGCTTTGATCTTTATAGTAATAGGTACCTTCCTCACCGGAAAGGGCGCGGTGTACCGGTTCCAGATTTTTCAGGTTTACCCGTTCCCGGACATATAAACTGTTTCTATGGGCCAGCACTATTCCGTCACTGTCGGTAATTATGGCAAAACCGCTTTTTCCGATGGAAATTCCGCCGGTGATGGCGTTAAGCCTTTTCAGGTTTATCTGCCCTGTGATGACACAGTTCTTGAAGGGCACGGCCACGGCGACAGACGGGTCCCCGGATTTGGTGGAAATCAGGCTTTTTGACCATTCAGGTTTCCGGGAATGGAGAGACTCTTTGTAATATTGATGCCCCAGCATGTTCATCCCGATATACTCAGGCTTATGGGGACTGGCATTTTGAACTGTTCCCTGATTATCGATTCTGAGTATTTGTTCAAAAAAATCGTACCTTTTAATTGTGAGGGCGGCGTGAGTTTCGAACGAATCATCAGAAACCGTTTTTCTGTCGCCTACCATATCTCCAATGTGGTACAAAAGATTTTCAGCCTCGTTTAGAAAAAGCTGAATATCACTGGAAAGGGTATGTGCGATAAGTAAGTTTTTACTTTTTATATCGTCTTTAAGATATACGATTACACTTCTTAAGGAGAAAAGCCCGAAACTGATTATCGGTAGAACGGCTGCGAGGATAAAGTTGAAGACTAAAATACTTTTCAAGCTGGTATATGTTCTCATATTTTACTTTAGAGTTACAAACTCTCCATTTTTAACGGTAATAAGTACACGCTGCCTTTGTACATCCCCATATTCGTTAAAGACTATATCATCATCCAATATGCTGAACCGCCGTATTTTAAGGATTGTGTCTTTCAGCCGGCTGTAATCTTTTGAGTCTTTAAGGGCTTTAAACAGTACGTATGCTGCTTCATAACTGTGCACGGCCGCAAAGTTAGGAGAAGTTCCAAAGCGTTTATAAAACTTATCGGCAAAATCTTTTGATTTTACATTCCTGAACTCCACAGAAGCGCTTGATGAAAAAATCATGCCTTCAACGGCAGCTCCGCATCCGTTTCGTCTTTATTCGCCGGGAGAGTTCTGAAAAAGTAATCATCGATATTTGTCAGCTCGTTGGTACTGGTGGTGGGCGAAATCATCAGGATTTCTGATTTATTAATGAAAGGGATTACAGACATTGTCATGACACTTGTCATGTGGCCGATAATCGCCACCACACCTTCATCAATCAACTCTTTGTCGACCTTTAAGGCAGCCACCGGATCCTGCTGATCGTCTTTTGTGATCAATACAACCGGCCGGCCTTTTATACCACCGGCTGATGTTATCTCTTCCACCGCCAATAGAGCACCGTTCCGGCCTGCAATCCCCAGGTCTGAATGAATCCCTGTAAGTCCGCCTGCAAATCCTATCTTAATAGGGTTTTTTTCGGTGCAAAAGTAAAGCGCTGAGATTAAGATGAATATATATGCTGAATACCGGCGAAGAATATTTTTATTCATGAAAGCATTCGAGATATTACCGTCAATGTCAATATTATACGAAGAATAAGCCTACTTTCAAGCCGGCCGGAACTGGTATACAATGAAAACGCAATGATTTCCGATATTTCTTCGATTCACGACGGTACCAGGTATAGAATAAAAGATAAAGAGAAAGCGCTGGTATTTCAGGAAATTTTCACAAACGCGCCGGTGAGCTGCAAGGCGATCTCCCAAAAACTGAAACTAAGACCTACGACCGTATCTCTGGCGGCGCAGGAACTGATAGATGATAAACTGGTTCAGGTCGACACGATTAAGCGCCCGGTTAAACCCGGAAGGCCGGAGGTGCTTTTGAAACCGGAGTATAATCATTACGTGGCTGTTACCCTTTATGTCGAAGCACGCGAGGTAAAAGGGGCGCTTGTTAATCTCGGTGAAGAAGTTTTATATAAGGCTCAAATTTATCTGGGAGCTGAGACTACAAACGGCCGGTTTCTAGCCGGTTGTAAAAACCTTATACGTGAGATTACAGCCCACTCACCAACGAATGCCGAAGTCCTGGGTATTGGAGTATCGTTGATAGGAACCGTCGACTCGATGAAGAAAATATGGATCTCCACGGCCCGCTGGAGAAAAATACGCAATCTCGATTTTCACGCATTGGAAAGGGCTTTAAATTATTCCGTTGTTTTACGCCGAATACAGGATACGGAACTGGAGTATTTAATAGAAAAGAAAAAAGACTATAAAAAGATGAATGTTATGCTGTTCCACTGGGGATTTGGGATAGGCGCTGCATATGCCCAGTCCGGGGTTGTACTCGGATCCGCTATCGGTCGGTTCTGTGAAATCGGTCACACTCGAATATCGTTGAAGTCTAAAAAAATGTGCCAGTGCGGTACGTATGGCTGTCTGGAAACTGAGGCTGCCATGTGGGCTCTTATTCCTAAGATGAAGAAGTATTTGAAAAATATTCCCATCGATGAAATTGAATTCTCACATGTCCTGGCGGAAAAGGAAATTGCTGAATTACCCGTGGTTGTAAATGCCTTGAATTATGTAAAACAGGGAATTGTTAATCTTCATCAGCTTTTCTATCCGGATACAATTTTTTTTATCGGCCCATTCACGGAAAATAAAAAAATCTTTCAGGAATTGGTTAAGCATTTAAAAAGCTCAATGCCGGATTACGCCCGGCGGAAGGTAAAGGTCGAAGTTATTGAAACAGGATTTACCGGCGGTATGTTTGCGGCCGTGTATCCTTTTTTTAAAACAAAATTGCGGGAACTTCTTACGATACGTTCATTCTAAATATTCTCCCGGCGATGACAGCTTTCGGTAGGTTTCTTTCAATATCTGGAAGAGGTCTTCATACACCTGGATATATTTTTTATATTTTTTATCTTCTCCCGGTACCGGTTCAACGATTATATTCGGCTTTGAAAACCGGCCGGTCACACTTTCAATATCTTTAAAAACCCCGGCACCACAACCCGCCACAATAGCAGCTCCGAGGGTTGCCAGGTCGCTCCTGAGCAGGCTCATATACCTGGTCTTAAGTACATCCGCTTTTATTTGCATCCAGAGCTCGCTTTTCGCTCCGCTTCCGATGGCAGTTACGGTTTGAAAATCGATATCCGGAACCAACTCGCCGATGATTTTTTTGGTTAAATAATGATCGTATGCTATAGATTCAAGAATCGCCCGGTAAAAGTGGTACCGTGTATGGGACCAGGTATGCCCGATAAAAAGACCGCGTACGTTGGGATCGGGCGGGAAGAACCTTCCCTGGAGGTAATTAACGGAGACCAGACCATCAGAGCCGGGCGGAATGGAGGAAGCCTTGTCATCGAGGTATTTGTATACGTCCGCCTTCTGTCTCTTAAGCTCAGTCAGGGTATCCTTAAAAAACTTTTCGATAAACCAGTTGTGAGTCCTTCCCCCCAGGACAACCGATATGAGATAGTAATTATCACCCAGAGCCGATTTTACACA
>JBFMGN010000114.1:0-8066 GCA_040752435.1 Spirochaetota bacterium | reverse complement strand
AACCTTAGTTGATGAGTATCTACCAAAGGCAGCAATTGACCGCTTAACCGAAAGGATGCAAAGAAACAAAGAAAAAAGGGGCATGACTGAAAACGATGAGAAAAAATACACCAAAGAAGGGGATGAGATAAATGAATAGGGAAGCTAACTTTGACCAGTTGAGAAACCTTGCTATCGGAACGGTGGAGTTTGTTTCTCCCTCTGAAATAAAGGTCTTACTTGATATAAATGCTCCCCAAAGCACTGCAATTAATACAGGGGGTTCCTTCCCTATTCCCCAAAATAAATGGTTTTGTATTAATACCTAACGAAACCGGAGCGTTAGTAGGTATCATTTCATGGATGGGGATTGAATATTCGCCCTATCCCAAGCGCAAAGGTTTTAGGGATTTTGATGTTATTGACTTGCCTTATCCGCTTAGAAAAATTTCCGTTAATCCCCTTGGAATTCTAAAGTTTAATCGGGATAGTTACGAACTGGAACGCGGCGTCTTTAGTTTTCCCTCTGTTGGAGATGTAGTTGTTATGCCTACTCAGGAACAACTGCAAGCAATTGTTGAAAACAAGGATGATAGAGCAAGAATTAAAATCGGCACCTCTCCGCTTGCAGCAAATGCTCCAATAAAAGTTGACCCTGATAAACTTTTTGGAAGACATCTTGCCGTGCTTGGCAATACTGGAAGCGGGAAATCCTGTTCTGTAGCAGGATTGATCAGATGGTCGGTAGAAGAAGCCAGAAAAGAGCTAAAGAATAGGGAAAATATAAATGCGAGGTTTATTATTCTTGATCCGAATGGCGAGTATTCAACGACATTTGATGACTTGGGTGAAAAGGTCAGAAAATTCAGGGTTAAGTTGGATACAGTCAATGATAAATCCAAGCAATTACGAGTTCCTGCCTGGATGTGGAACAGTTACGAGTGGAGCGCTGTAACACACGCAAGTGGAAAAACACAAAGACCGCTTTTACGCAGAGCTTTGAGAGAACTTAGAAGCGGACAAACAGAAGGAATTGATGATGATAAATTACAATTACGCCGTTATCTTTCAAGTTGTATGGTTTCATTGAAAACAATCCTCAATAATGGCCCGTCATCTTTTTCCGAATTTCCGGGAAAACAAAATTTTGGCGAATTAATAAAATCAATTAAAGAAAGTATCTCGGGTTTTTACACTTTACTTCCTGATGGGGATTTAAAATCAGCTATAAATGGTTTTTTACAAACTATTGATACAATTTTATCAAATCATCCGCTTAATAGAGGTTATTATCCAGCTTTTAATAGGAGTGACGTTACCTCAATAATCGAATCAATTTCTCAATTATCAGTCCACATTGGAGATTTAACTCCCTATAGTGGGCCTGATGAGGATTCACCAGTTCCTTTTAAGGGTGAAGACTTGCCTAATCACATTCAACGGTTATCGCAAGAACAGAATGTTTTACAGTTTCTTGACTTCCTAATCATGCGTATTCGGACAATGCTTTCGGATACCAGAATGGCTTCAGTTATAGGAACAGAACCACCTTTAAATTTTACGGACTGGCTGACGGATTATATTGGCAAAAACAATGCAGAAAATGGAGAGATTGCTATTATTGATTTATCCATAGTCCCTTCAGATGTTGTTCATCTTGTTGTAGCTGTTATAGCCCGTATTATTTTTGAAGCCCTTCAGCGATATAGAAGAATGAATGGGATGGAACTTCCTACAACTATTGTAATGGAAGAGGCTCATACTTTTATTCGCAGATATAGCGAGAGTAGTGATGAAATATCGGCGGATAGGATGTGTTGTCAGACTTTTGAGCGCATTGCAAGAGAAGGGCGTAAGTTTGGTCTGGGTTTATTGCTTTCGTCTCAGCGGCCTTCAGAACTGTCTCCCACAGTGCTATCTCAATGTAATACTTTTCTGCTCCATCGCATAGTTAATGATAGAGATCAGGAATTGGTGCGGAGGCTTATTCCTGACAATTTAGCTCAACGCCGGCACCTCCGCCCTTGAGCGGCAGGTTGACCAAATGGTTTATGAACTGTATGGGTTGACAGATGACGAGAGAAAGACGGTTGAGGGGAGGCTGTAGAAATTATTTACATAGCTATTGACAAATAATTTTACATGTATTAATATAAATAATTCATGTCTACTAAAAGATAAGGTTAAATAAATATGCTTTCAAAATTCATTCAACAACAGCGCAATAAACACAATTTGACGCAGGAATATATGGCATCGGAGCTTGCTATTTCCCGGCCAACCTATATGCAAATTGAACGTGGAGAGCGGGAGATTACGGTGTCCGAAGCAAAAAAACTGGCGGGTATTTTTGGTATTTCGCTTGAGGATTTTCTTGCAGGACGCGCAATACAACACAAGGTAACCATTGAGCCTCAGAAGAAGACCGGCAAGCCTGATATTCAAATTCGTGTTACAAAAAAGAATCTTGAAAAATTTAAGCAGGTTCTTCTTTACGTTTTGGGAAAGGTTGGCGGCAAGCCAAACGTGGGCGAAACAGTGCTTCATAAACTTCTGTACTTTATTGATTTTGACTATTATGAAAAATATGAAGAGAACTTGATGGGGGCGACCTATATTAAAAACTACCATGGTCCAACATCTGTAGAATTGGGGTTAATTATAGCAGATATGCGAAAGAATGGTGAGATTGAAGCGGTAAAAAGCCAATACTTTAAATACGAGCAAAAGAAATACCTGCCGCTTAAACGGCCAAACCTTGATATGCTCTCCGCACGAGAAATTGAACATATAAACGAGGTGCTTGCGCGGCTTTCAGACAAGAATGCCAGAGAAATAGAAAAATATTCACACGAAGATATACCATGGAAGGCAGCTAAAGACGGCGAAGCTCTTTCTTACGAGAGTGTCTTTTACCGTGATGAGAGATACTCCGTAAGGAACTATGATGATGACCTTTAATGAATTGCCGGAGTTTCAAAAAGAGTGCAAATGGCTTAAGAAAAAATATAAATCACTGCCAGATGATTTGCGAGAGTTTGAAAGAGTTATTTCTGCCGTTCCTCTTGGCAACAGTAAGCATTTTAGCATTATCACAAAGAATGAGGTTCTGCGTATTGTGAAAGCAAGGTTGTTCTGTAGATATTTGAAAGGGGCGTCGCTTAGAGTTATTTATGCGTATTTTGAGCAAGAACAGAGAATTGAGTTTATTGAAATATATTACAAAGGAAACAAAGAAAACGAAGATTATGATCGGATTAACGAATATATCAAAAGGCATTAGTCCTAACTCATCCATTAGCCATATAGAGGCATGTCTGCTATTCCCTCTTAATAGAGGGGAAAATAGCGCCGACACATTGGCGACGGAAAAACAAATTGACCAGATGATCTATCAACTCTACGGCCTCCCATTGGAGGAGATTGCGATTGTGGAAGGGAGGAGATGAAGCCAGTCAGGTTATCTGCACATGCCAAAGAACAGCTTTATTTCAGAGGAACTACAGAAGATGAAGTAATTGAAACAATTAGGACATCACAATGGCAACCTGCTGAGATAGGACGACTGGAATGCAAAAAAGATTTTACCTTTGAAAATGAATGGAATAAGAAGTATTATAAAATTAAGCAGGTAAGACCGATTTTTGCAGAAGAAGATACAGAGATAGTTGTAATTACAGTTTATACTTACTTTTTCTAATGGAGGGCTAAAATGAGAATAACCTATGATTCAGAGGTGGATGCCCTGTATATTCGTTTTATAGAAACGAGGGTAACAACACATAATGTCGCTGAAGGCATTGCGGTTGACTATGATGCGGATGGCAAGCTTGCAGGCATTGAAATTCTTGAGGCTGCAAAACGCTTTGGCAGTAAGGATGTTTTTAAGAAGGTAATCCTTGAAGACTTGGCTTTGCATGCAACTTAAACATCCCCCCTTCATCACCCTCGTTGACCCAATCCTCGCTGCCAGGCAGAAAGACTCTAACGCCGATATTTAGAGGATTATCTTAGAAGAATTTTAAGAAGGAAAAGGTGTAGACTTTTTTAAATTATACAGTGAAATTTTTCAGGTAGTACTACCGAAACCGTACTGCCCGAATGGAATATTCCTTTCCCCGTCGGGTTGGATACATCCACTATAAAACTGCCGTCATACCCCTTTACTTCTATATAGTAGCGAATCAGTGATCCAATGTAGGTATACTTTTCAATTTTGCCCTGGATGCAATTTTCTCCGAATGAGGAAGTCTGGTATCCGGAAGATGGAGGTTTAAGGGCCACAGATTCAGGACGAATTACGGCTGTAAACTCCTGGCCCTCATCAAGCCGGCCAAACTCAGGATTTTTGTTTATCAGCTCGCCTATACTCGTGGTTAGATATAAATGTCCATCCCTGACTGCTTTGACTTCGCCCCTTATCAGATTTATGTGCCCTATAAAACCTGCCACAAAAAGGGAGGCGGGTTTTTCATAAATCTCTTCCGGAGTGCCGATCTGCTCGATTTCTCCCCTGTTCATTACGACAATCCGGTCGGACATGCTCATTGCCTCTTCCTGGTCATGGGTGACGAAAATAGTGGTAAGCCCCAGGTTTTGCTGGATTTTCCTTATCTCCTCTCTCATCATGACCCTGAGCGTGGCATCCAGGTTGGATAAAGGTTCGTCGAGCAGGATGATTTCCGGTTCAATCACTATGCAGCGTGCCAGGGCCACTCTTTGCTGCTGTCCTCCGGAGAGTTTGGTTGGCCTTCTGTCCTCCAAACCCTCCAGTTGAACGATTTTCAAGATATTTTTAACCCGCCTGTTTATTTCTTCCCTGGGCAATTTTCTTAGTTTGAGTCCGTAGGCGATATTCCCAACTACGCTCATATGGGGAAATAGAGCGTAGTTTTGAAAGACCATACTTGTTTTCCTTTTCTCAGGGGGGATGAAGTTGATCTTCTTGCCGTGCATTATTATCTCACCGCTTGTGGGATAGTAAAAGCCTCCGATCATCCTCAAGAGCGTGGTTTTACCGCACCCTGAAGGTCCAAGGAAGGTCACAAATTCTCCCCGGTAGATTCCAGAGATGCTTAAGTTGTTTACCGCCACAATATCTCCGAAACGCTTGGTCAGATTGACAAGCTCAAGGACCTTTTCACCCCTCATATAATCTCTTCCAAACCATTGTCAGAATCCCTTTAAAACCTCTACTTTCGTTTTTTTTGAGAGCAGCTTAAGCAGCAATAGGCAAATAAGCACAAGCAGCGTGAGCATGACCGCCATGGCGGAAGCCTTCCCTATATTACCGGTCTCAGCCAGTCTTAATATAAGCAGAGAAGCAAGGTTTGTACCGGGAGCGATAAGGAAAATTACCGCACTGATAGTAATCATCCCCACCATAAAAGTATAGAGAAAGCTCGCGGCAAAGGCAGAGCTCATAAGAGGTAAGACAGCGGAAATAAAAGTCTTGAAGCTTCTCGCCCCCAGGTCACGGGAAGCTTCCTCAATGGAAATATCTATCTGGTGAAGCTTGCTTATTCCGGCTTCAAGCCCCACCGGGAACTCTCTGAAGGCAATATTGAGGATTATTATAGTCAGGGTGCCGGTGAGCAGCAGGGGAGGACGGTTAAAAACCAGTATATACCCGATACCCATAACAGTCCCAGGCACTGCAAATCCGAGGAGGGCGATGAATTCAAGCAGATTACCGCACCAGGGTCTTTTCCGAACCAGGATATAGGCGAAGATTATTGAAGTGAGAGATGTAATCAACGCGGCGAGCGAGGAGACAGAGAGAGATGTCCTTAACGCCTTCCAGCCGGTATAACTTGAAAAGTGTTCCAGAGTCAGCCGGTTGTTTATCATGAACAGTTTTGTGACAGAGCTTAAAAATATAACTCCGAAACAGGCCATTATGGCCAGAAAAATCAGCCCTGAGATTGCATAGAAAGGATACTGAATGTACCAGGCAACCCTTCTATATTCGGTGCCTGTCATTTGCCCGCTGACTGTAATAAAACTTCCCTCCTTCAGAAGATAGTTCTGGATTACATAAACCAGGATCGACGGAAGGATAAGCAACATACAGAACACGGCTGCCATCTCCATATTATGCTCGCCTATCCACAGGTTGTACGCATCGGTAGCCATAATAGGCAACCCGCCTCCTATGAGCATGGGGTTACCGAAGTCGGCCAGCGACATTATAAAAACCAGAAGCGAGGCTTTTAAAAGACCCGGCAGGCTGAGGGGTATTATTATTTTAAAAAGAGTTATGGATTGGCTTGCCCCGAGATCTAAAGACGCATCCTCCAGAGTAGGGTTTAAAGACTGAAGGACGTTGTTGACCATGAGAAACCCAAGGGGGAGAAAGCTTAAGACCTGAGAGATTATCAGACCCCGCCAACCGTATATTTGGGGATTTATTCCGGTAAGCTGGTAAATGAGGCCTCTCCTTCCGGCCATGATAATAAGGGCGAGACTAAATATGAAAGGCGGAGAAATAAGGGGTAAAAGGGCTCCCGTTTTTAAAATGCCTCTTAATGGAAGCTCCGTTTTGTTTATTACGTAGGACAGGGAGAATGAGATAACCAGAATGGCGGTCGTGGTTACCACTCCGAGAAGGAGGCTGTTTATCATTGATCTATAGTAGTAAGAGTAACGGAAAAAGTTGGCGTAATTGGCAATAGAAAGCTCTCCTCCGGATTGAAACGAGGTGATCAACACCTTCATGACAGGATAAAAAACAAATACAGCCACAAGTAGAGTCATAAACACGGTAAGGCTAATAAACAGAGGATCGCCTCTTAACCCCAGTATGGTTGCCTCTTCTTTTCTTTGGTTATGCACATAACTCCTTTCGTTTTTTTTTACTCTAATCTACCGACAGTCTGCCTTATCAGAAAAACAGGGACAGATACTTACCTGTCCCTTAAGTTTTGAGATGCCATGTTTAACTGATTCGGATATGCCTCTACTGTCCAAATCTCGACTTCCACTCACCCATTATCCTATCGCGGTTTTCGGCTGCCCATCGGGCGTTGTAATCTATCAGCTTTGGATTAAACTTAACCAGAGATTCGACCCCCGGATAAGTAACCTTGGAGCGAGATTTGGAGACAGCCTCATGGAATTCTTTGCTGCCTATGTAGTCGATAAATTTCTTCGCGCTGGAGGGATTACTGGTGTTTTTATATATTATGGCGATATCCAGTGCATACCCGGTTCCTTCTTCGGGGATTACCACCTCTATAGGGTAGCCCTCGTTTTTTCTCGTTTCCACTGCCTGATCCCAGGTAATGCCTATAATATATTCGCCCTGAGCTACCAGTTGCCCCGGCGCGCTCCCGGACTTTGTATACTGGTCTACATTCTGATGGAGTTTTTCCAGATACCGCCAACCCTCCTCCTCACCGTATAACTGCATTATGGTGGATACAGCCAGGAAAGCTGTGCCTGATGTGCCCGGGTTGGGCATTACAATTTCACCCTTCCAGCGTGGATCGAGAAGATCTTTCCAGGATTTGGGCATGGGGTATCCCTTTTCCTGAAGCAATTTTGTGTTAACGCCTATACATGCAAACCAGTAGGACCATCCGTACCAGTATCCTTCCGGGTCTTTGTATTGGGCCGGTATTTCCTTCCATCCGCCGGAGATATACTTCATCAGCAATCCCTTTTCCTTGGCCATGAGAGCGAACTCGAGCGGCCATCCGAAATGCATATCCGCCCCTATATTAGGCGCTTCGGCCGTAACTCTTGCCCAGGCTTCCCCGGATGACATTCTAAGGGGCTCAAGCTTTAAGCCGGTACCTTTAGAGATGGCACTTGCAAAAATATCCAGCTCGGCTTCATCATTGTCGGTATAGTACTTAATTACGCCTGCCTCTTCTTTCTGCGCCATTCCCCCTATGGAGGCTGTTACGAGGAAAATGAGAAGAAAGACAAGCCCATAAAAAACTGACCTTTTCATATTTTTCTCCTTTTTGATCAGATATTAAATTATCATTTGCCGAACATTAAAATTTGTCAAGTATATCATTGTAATGAGTCAACGGGCAGAGTTGATTCCGTTCATCGTCTTGTCCATGGGCTGATGCCCA
>JBFMGN010000113.1:0-8068 GCA_040752435.1 Spirochaetota bacterium | reverse complement strand
CGAAGCGACAGCCTGTGGAAAAGCGCTTCTTTTATTTCCCGGTCTGTAAACTTGGAAAGATCTGTTAAGAGATAGTCAAACTCAGGTAAGAACCTTCTAACCTCCTGATCACAGGTGTCAAAATAAGTAGAGAAATCCCGCTTACGCCACCGCCGCCGGCCGTGATACAGAACTAGCGGAATGACAACCGTCAGGGGTTTCCTGGCATTCATATCCTCTTTCCATAGATTAAGCAGATACTTCAAGAGCTGGACATGGGGATATTGCGGAACATAGCTTTTATGCTCAAACAGAAGGACGATTGAGACATTTCTCTTTTTACCATACTGGCACGAGTACACGAGATCGGAAAACTGTTCTTTTAGCTCCTCATCGATATAAGAACTTTTTTCAAGGGTAAGCGTTGAGAGAACCAGGTTCTTTAACACTTCCGGTGGGCAGGTACCTTTAATAAAATCGGCGGCATTCGCTTTATCGCTGAATGTTTCTTTAAAGAACTTGTCATGCGGGTTTTGGATTGGCATATCAATAAGAGGAACAAGGGAAATGAGGCTGCCGCTTCAAACGAAACTTGTCTGTGTAACAGGGGCGAGCTCAACCGCCATTGGATTCCGTCTTGTTTCCTCGAACGAATGGGAGCTTGCGGCATGATGGCGGAGCGATGCGACCAACACGGTGAGCGGCTATACACTGTTCACCAGGAACACCGTGGTAGGCTTCCACGTTGCGAGGTCGAATTTTTGACGTCCGTGTCAAATTCGACACGCCTGTCATCCTGACAATCGGACACAATAGCCTACCTGTTATTGGGGAAACCTTTAATATTTGCTGGGTGACGGCCTGACGACCGAATGGCACACACCGGTGCAGGTTACCTGATAGCGGGGGATAAGTGTTGCTGCAATTGCGGGGGGGAGCGCAAGTAAGGCAGAGAAAAGATTTTAGCTTAACGCGGCGTGTTAAGTTACGCGGCCAATGACAACCTACAGGGTTTCTCCTGCACGGATGATAATTCAAAAATCAATCTGTCAATTTATTCTTTTTTTATTGCTTAATTTCCTGATCGAAACTCCTCTGTGTTCTCTTAAGTGAAACTTCTCGATAGACTAGGCTTCAAGAGGAATTCCACACAGAGATTAAGGAGCACGATAGTCTCTAGCTCAACTTGCGCACGTTTTCATGTAATTCCTTACATGGCAAGGACCGATCACTGATTTTCGTCACTACTTTCTGCTTCGACCACATATCGTTTCGTACGCAGGGGCTTTGTACTGAGCCCGAGCATGCGGTAGATTTTCTTTTGCTCTTCTGTAGCCCTGGTGGCGACTCGGATGTGATGCACACGACCTATCCCGTCGGGTACCTCGGCTGTCAGGGCCCGATGAGTCTCAAGCTCATCGTTGATAGTGGGCCAGGATCGGTGATCGTCATGAGCCAGAAGCAACTGCTCGATCGTATGCAACAGGTGATAGGCCAAAACTGAGATGAAGATGTGTCCGTCGCTACGCTTCTGTAGATGGTGGAAAATAGGTCGAATGCCAAGGGAGCTCTTCAGGTAGCGGAACGAGCGTTCTACCCTCTCCAGCATCATGTACAGACCCCACAACTTCTCATAATCGAGATCAGCACGGTCTGTCTTGAGAATGTAAACGCCGTCGAGAATCTCGGCCTCAGCCAGCTTCTTCTCATCGATACTCCAATGTAGATCGAGCTTTCCCTCCTGCCCTTCGATCTCGACGCGGAAGAACCGCGAGGCTCTCTGGTAGCGCTGCCGTAACCGTCCGATTTTACCCCACGCTTTATCCCGTGTGAGCTTGCCGGAGGCTACCTGCGGCGCCATCTTTCGGAGAGCCTCTTGAAGCCGTTCGCAAAAACGTTCCCGAATCGCCTTGTCTTTGCCTATCCGCGGCTGGCTGCGTACCAACAGATACACCTCGCCCTCTCTCTCCCTTTCGCACACCTCGATATCAGGATGATGAATGTCTAACTGCCTGAACTCCGCTCCACGGATTTCATCGATCCACTCGTAGCGGCTCTGCCCCGAGAGGGTCACGATGTAGTGGTAACCCCACTGCTTCAAAAACTCCACATTATGCGCCGTAGCGATACCACGGTCCATCACTACTGTGCTGCCCGGCCGCTTTCCGCTACGAGCCTCAAGCTGCTGCAGCATCGCCTCTAAAGTGGAGCTGTCGTGGGTATTACCCTTCCAGGTCTCGGTCGCCTTGGGAAAACCCGCTTCATCTAGAACCATACCGACCACAAGCTGCTTGCAGTCACCGCGACGATCGCGCGAGTAGCCCAACTGGGCCTTCGGATTCGAAAACGCCAGCCCTTCAAAGTAGGTACTAGTCAGATCGTAGAGCACCATCGTCTCTTCCAACTCGAACAAACCTCGTTCGCTTCCTCCCAGGGCGCTTTCGATCTTTTCGCGTAGTGCCCACAACCGATCACTGACCCGGTACAGAGAGTCCTTGTTTACGTAGTCAAGCTTCTCGCCCACAAGATCCGACAACCCCGTACGGTCTACCCAACCGCTTGTGGCCAACTCACTGCGGGCTTCGACCAGCCTGCCCACCACCTCTACCATCGCCAAATTACGTTGCCGCTTTGACAATCCGCAGTCTCTGAGCGTCTCTTCCAGGCCTAATCGCTTCCACATCTGAAGTCCCACGTACACAGGACCTAAAAGCACTGCCAGACCGGCCTCCATCTGATCCAGCTTGACACATACCAGCTCTTCATCTGCCCTCTCAACCGCGTTCTTGCGTACTACTACAGAAACGACTCGTTCCGCTTCGGCCTTTAGCTCCTCCTCCTCGGCCTCCGGTGGAAGAAGCCGAATCTGTCCCCGCAGCTTCTGATCGATGAGCCTACCCAGCAATTTGATACGCTCCTCGGGTACGTTCTCGAGCTTACCCAGAGAAAGAATCACTCGATGCCGAGGACCTTTAGAGGTACGTACACCTTCAACGAGATTGTAGTAGGTGTAGGTTTTAGCACCGGCTTTTTTGTAGGATGGCACGATGTACATAAGGGGAGTATAACAGAGATGCAGAGAAATGTCAACATAAATATGTACCAATTCGTCACTACATACATTAATAAAAAACTTAACTTCTTGTATTACAATTATTTAACTATTTTTGCTATACTGATTTTAGCCCAAAACAAGGCGAATTTAGCCAAAATGTGCGCAAGTTGGGCTAGGCCTTTGAACTGTTTTTAATCTAGTTTATTATTTTGAAAATATCAAAAGGCAACATGTTTTTTTCTAACTTTTTGAACTTCCTGACAATTCCTCTCTGTGCCCTCCGTGTTCTCTGTGTGAAATTCTTCCTCTCCTTTTCCCGTGTTCTCTTGAACGAAAATCTTTTACAGTTGTCCCTGTTCCAGAAAAGAATAGTATTCTTTCACTGAAAAGATAATGTGATCCAAAAGGCTTATACCTAATGTTTCTCCGGCTTCTTTAAGGCGGGTTGTTATTTCCCTGTCTTCCCTGCTGGGTTCGACCCGTCCGGAAGGGTGGTTATGGGCGGCTATAATCGCGGCTGCCCTGTCAGTAAGGGGATCCGCGAAAACCTCCCTGGGGTGTACGATCGTCCTGTTTACAAGCCCGACCGATACAACCCGGATATTGAGCACTTCATGGGCACCGTTAAGAGAAAGGGTCAGGAAATGTTCCTGCCTCCGGTCGGAAAAGTGATTTATAAGGGGAATTGCGTCGGCGGGAAAGGAAATCCTTCTCCTGTCGGGGCAGAGCCTCCGCCTGGAAAACTCCAGTGCCGCCGCAATTATCGCCGATTTAGCCTCTCCTAGCCCGGTAATGCTCATCAAATCGTTTACATTAAGCCGCCCATTTAATCTGTCGAAGAGTTTGAGCACTTCGGCCGCTAAAAGATTCACTCCTCTGCCTTTGGTGCCCCATCCAATCAGGATTGCCAAAAGCTGCCGGTCGGAGAGATGTTCCGGGCCGTGGGCGATAAGCTGTTCCCGGGGGCGGTCCGCCTCAAGGAGAGTTAATGGATTTTTGTCTATATCTTCCCGGTTCATGTATTCATTCATTCTAGGAATAGATACAGGGAAATTCCCCCTGGGAATTCAACCGGCTGCATGGATTGTGTATGAAATATTTTTATTATAAACTTCTCCATACGGAACCGGAGTTATGAAATCCATAGTGGAAGAGAAAATTTTGGAGATAACAGGCAGGAAGCTTCAATATAAACCAGGTGAAAAAATCGGGGTTATTGGGGTTGACAGTTTTCCAGCTTTGGGAACTTTGACGGCCTTACGGTTCCTGGAATGGGTCCAGCATAATCCTGAAGGGGTAATTTCCCTCCCCACCGGCAAGACCCCGGAATACTTTATCAAGGAAGCAAACAGGATTATTCGTACATGGGAAGCTAAAGACACTGCCGCAGAATTGGAGTCCTGGGGTGTTGATACAAAGATAAAGCCGGATATGCGAGGGCTTCATTTTGTCCAGATTGATGAGTTTTATCCGATAAACCCATATCACCATAACAGTTTTTATTTTTACGTTAATAAGTTCTATATCGAAGGATTCGGGCTTGATAAAGAAAAAGCCCTTGTAATCAACTGCGGCAAGATCGGCATCCCGGAAGGGCTGGAATTGGAAGATGTGTGGGGAGACGATCCTGTGGACTTAAGCCTTCGCTGCCGTAATGGGATTACAAAGAAAGAGCGGCTGCAAAAACGGGTTATTGAAGCTATTGATGAATGGTGTATGGAATACGAGGATAAAATAAGGGCTAAAGGGGGTATCGGATTTTTTCTAGGTGGGATAGGTCCCGACGGACATATAGGTTTTAATGTCCGTGGAAGTGATATGTACTCTACAACCCGGCTTGCCGCTTTAAATTACGAGACACAAGCGGCTGCGGCCTCGGACCTGGGTGGCATTGAGGTTGTCAGAAAACGGATGGTCATTACCATAGGTCTGGCAACCATAACCTACAACAAAAACTGCAACGCTATTATCATGGCTGCCGGGGAGGCAAAGGCAAAGGTAGTGGCGGACGCAGTCCAGATGGGAAGAGGGATACAGCATCCTGCAACCAGCCTGCAGGTTCTTCCCGCCTCAAGATTTTACATAACAGCCGGAGCTGCAAAACTTCTTGAGGAGAGGCAGTTCGCCATCATTTCGGAATCGGAACTTTCATCTGAAAAAATAGAGAAGATTGTTATCGACCTGGCTCTATCGAAGAATAAGAAAATTGAAGAGCTTACGGAGGAAGACTATTCTTCGACGAAGTGCGGAAGACTGCTTTTGAAAAAACAAAAGATGGATGTTCATGCGGTCAACAAGATGGTTTCTTCTCAATTAAAGGAGAAAATTGAGGCAGGTATCAGGATCAGGCAGGAAAAACGATTTTTGCACACGGAGCCGCATCACGATGATGTGATGCTGGGGTGCCTTCCCTTTGTTGTACGTCATATCCGGGAGCACAGTAATCACCATCATTTTGCCACTATGACCAGCGGTTTTACCGCGGTTACCAATGCGTATATGCTTGATATGTGCCGCCGGATGAAAAACGCCCTGGAAAAGGACAGGTACAATTTTAAAAGACGCCTGGACGAGGGGTATTTTGATCCTCATAATAATCTCTACCGGAATCGTGATGTGTGGAATTATCTGGACGGCGTGGCATCCCGTTCAGAGGAACTTAGAGAAGAAGGTACTCTACGGAGATTCTTGCGGGATCTTATCGAAGTTTTTGATGATACGGATCTGGATAACCTTCGCGACCGGGTTGTAGAACTTATCAATTATTTCGAAACCCAGTATCCGGGCAAGAAGGATCTGGATTACATTCAAAAGCTGAAAGGGCAATGCAGGGAATGGGAATCGGCCTGCCTGTGGGGCTATTTCGGGTGGGATTCACCGTCCGTAGAGGATATGCGCCTCGGTTTTTATACCGGTGATATTTTTATGGAAGAACCGACCATCAACCGGGACGTGATGCCGGTGGTGGAACTGATGCGGCGAGTTAAGCCGGATGTTATTACAGTCGCCCTGGACCCCGAAGCGAGCGGCCCGGATACGCATTATAAAGTGCTGCAGGCTGTCTGTGAAGCCTTACGGAAGTATGAGAAAGAATCCGGGAAAACCAATGTGGAAGTTATCGGCTACAGAAATGTATGGTATCGGTTTCATCCCTCGGAGGCTGATATATTTGTGCCGGTTTCTCTCAATATGCTGACTTTACAGTATTCTTCGTTTATGAATACCTACTTATCCCAGAAGGATGCCTCTTTCCCCAGCTACGAACATGACGGCCCCTTTCCGGAACTTGCCCAGAAGATTCAGGTAGAGCAGTATAAGATCCTCAAAACCTGCCTGGGCAGAGACTATTTCTATGACCATCCCAGTGCCCTTATCCGCGCAACCCGCGGCTTCGTATTTCTGAAGAGCCTTAAGCCGGAGGAGTTTTACTCTCTCTCCAGGGATTTGAAAAAACGGGCGGAAAATAGATAGGAGGGCTTGATGGTGCATGCATCCGTATCTGCCCTGGTGTTCTTTTTATGTGCTGCGATTGAGGCCCAAACTAAAAATGCACCTCCAGAAATAGATGCCTATTACGCGACAAAAACGGGGATTATTTATGCTATTTCCAGAGGGAATGGTTTTTTATTTTCTAAAGACAACGGGCTCTCCTGGGAAAAACGGAACACCGGTCTGCCTGCCAAAGTGGTATATCCCTTTGACGACCCGTCTATCCGGAGCCTTACATCCCTGGCAGTGGACGGTTCCAGCGAGAACAGGGTAGCGGTTACTACCGCGGATGGATTATACGTTTCGGAAAACTCCGGTGAAACCTGGGAGGCTATTCCGGTGGTTGAACCGATCAAACCGAGTGCCTATCTAACAGCCTCCGCGCTTTCACCCGTTTCCAGGGATACATTTTTGTTGGGAACTTCCTTCAGCGGGCTCTTCGAGACCAGGAACAGGGGTAAAACCTGGATCGATTTGAACGATCATTTGAAGGAAATTTACAGAGGAGCAGGTTTCTATGAAGAGATTTCCGGGGTCGCCTATTCCCTGCAGAATCCTCCCGGTATATTCATGGCATGCGGGTTCGGCCAAGGATTATTTTTATTAATTCCCGGCGGGAAAAAATGGCGCCGAGTGGATTTTCCGGGAGATAAGCAGGAAGAATATATAAGAAATCTCTCTACGAAACGCGGTAATGATAACTCCTGGCTCCTGTATGCGGAAACAGATACGTATTCCTATAGCTATAACCAAAACACCGGCGTCTGGAACCGGGAACCATTTCCCTTCAATAAGGAGGAGAAACTTGATCCGGCTAAAATTGCAAGACTGCTTAAAGCTTCAAATAAATACGGGATTTATCTTGCGGCTTCCAGCGCCGGCCGTGGGAACCTTGAGCAACATATCAAATTTTTGAAGAATAATAACTTCAATTCCGTTGTTGTTGATATGAAAGATGATACCGGGATGATTACATACAACAGCGGGCTGCCGATTGGGAAAGAAGTCGGTTCTATCAGTGCGAAAATCGACATTGATGAATTAATACAAAAAGCCCATGTCAACGGAATTTACGTTGTAGGAAGAATTGTCGTCTTCCAGGACAGGGTGCTCTATACGTATAAGGACAATACGTATGCCGTCTGGGACAATAAGAAAAAAGAACCTTGGGGGAATTATTTCAAGGTCGAAAACGGGGAAAACGGGAAAACCGCCTACGAGCAGCGGGAGTACTGGGTGGATCCTTACGCGCAGTTCGTCTGGGAATACAATATTGCCATTGCCCGGGAACTGCAAGAAAAAGGAATTGATGAAATACAATTCGATTATATCAGGTTTCCATCCGACGGTGATTTTACCGATGTATGCTACCGGTATAAAAAAGATGGAATGACTAAAATCGATGCCCTGGAGTCTTTTTTGAAAATGGCCAGGGAAAACATATCCATCCCCATAAGCAGTGATCTCTACGGATTCAACTCGTGGTTTCGGATGGGTAACTGGATCGGTCAGAGCATCGAGATAGTATCGTTCTATGCCGATGCA
>JBFMGN010000112.1:0-8071 GCA_040752435.1 Spirochaetota bacterium | reverse complement strand
AGCAGGAAAATCTACGTTGATGCGGATTTTAGCTGGTTTTTATCCGGATTACGAAGGGGAAATATATCTCCATGGAAAATTAGAGAAACTGTCAAATCCAAGGCAGGCCAGCGCTCTTGGAATCGCCATGGTTCATCAGGAGCTTGCCCTGGTTCCGGAATTATCCGTGGCAGAAAATATCTTATTGGGCAGAGAAATGAAGTCGCGTATTCCCGGAATAATCAATAGAAAAAAAGGGGCTGTTATCGCAGCACAGGTTCTTTCTGAAATAGGCTCTGAGATTCCCGTCTTAATGAAAATCAAAAACTTAAGTATTGCAAAACAACAGTTAGTGGAGATTGCCAAAGGAATATCCATGAATTCTGAAATTCTGATTTTAGATGAGCCGACTTCTTCATTAACCACCCCGGAAATAAAGGATCTTTTCAAAGTCATAAGAACTTTAAAGAAAAAAGGGGTTGCCATTGTTTATATATCGCATAAATTATCAGAAGTTTTTGAAATTGCAGATGAAATAACAGTTCTTCGGGATGGAACCAAGGTGGGTACGAAACCCACTATCCAATGGAACGAATCCAGTTTGGTTAAAGCAATGGTAGGAAGAGAGTTATCTCATTTCTTCTCTCGTAGTTATTCTTATATTAAAGCTGAGGTGATTCTGGAAGCAAAAAATATTACGCGGTTACCTTTTTTTAAGAATGTGTCATTCAAACTCTATGCGGGTGAAGTGCTTGGTATATACGGTCTTGTTGGGGCCGGCAGAACCGAGATGGTTGAGTCCATTTTCGGTCTCTGCCCAATGGATTGTGGATCAATTTATAGCAATAACAGGAATATCAGGATTAGGAATCCGATTGATGCTATAAAAAATGAAATTGTACTTGTTCCAGAGGATCGTCGAACTCTCGGCATTATCTCAACATTAGATGTAAGAAAAAACTTAAGTCTTCCGAGTCTCAATAATCTTTGTAACTTCGGCTTTGTAAAACAGAAGGCAGAAATGAATTTAGTGGAACAGAGTGTTAGAAACCTGGATATACGCATCCCTTCCTACAATTCTCCGATCACTGCCTTAAGCGGCGGAAATCAGCAGAAGATAGTATTCGGGAAGTGGTTGAATGTGAATCCAAAAGTGCTTATTTTAGATGATCCTACCAGAGGGATAGATGTGGGTGCAAAAGTTGAAATCAGGGAAATAATCGACAGGCTTGCAAGCCAAGGTATAGCTATATTTCTCATCTCCTCAGAACTGCCGGAGATTATTGGCATGAGTGATCGTGTTCTTGTTATGAGGGAAGGTCGTTTGACCGGTGAGTTTTCCCGAGCAGCATGCAGTGAGGAGGTTTTGGGAAGCGCGGCTGCCGGAGTGGAATTGGGTTGATATAAAGCCGCGTACAAAATAGTGAGGTAAAGGAGAAATGGAAACGACTAAAAATGAACCGGTCGATGAAAAAAGAAAAAGTATCGGAAACGGCACAGGGAAGTTCTCCATAAATTCTTTAACGACAAGCAGGTTCTCAAGTGTGCTTCGGGAGTATGGTATTTATTTTGCACTGGTTTTTGTTATTATAATCTTTTCGATAGTTACGTCTCGTTTTCGAACCATTGATAATACAATCCTTATATTACTTCAGGTTTCAGTAACCGGCATAATATCCTTAGGTATGCTTTTTGTTATTCTTTCAGCGGGTATTGATCTATCTGTGGGCTCAATGTTGGCTGTAGCCGGTATGCTCTCCGGTATATACGCTCAACAGGAATCGACGACAGTAACAGTGCTAATGGCTCTTGGATTTCCACTTGTATTGGGATTCGTAATGGGTGTTTTTAACGGCGTAATAATTTCCTGGGGTCGAGTACCTCCACTTATCGTCACTCTTGGGAGCATGTATGCCTTCAGGGGTTTTGTCGTATGGTACCATGTAAATCCGATATACAACCTTCAGCCATGGTATCGCGTACTCGGCCAGGGCAGAATTGGTCCGATCCCGATACCCATCATTTTCCTTGCAGTTACTGTTGGACTCGCATCTGTAATTCTAAATCTTACCAGATTTGGACGGCATGTGTATGCTGTCGGTGGTAATGAAGAAGCGGCCAGAGCCGCCGGTATTAATGTAAAGTTTGTAAAAGTTAGAGTATACATAATCAGCGGATTTTTTTGCGGTCTGGCAGGTTTAGTATTTACTTCACGGCTTGGAGCAGCTCAGGCAATTTCAGGTACAGGGTTCGAATTAATCACGATTGCATCGGTTGTTGTTGGAGGCGCCAGTCTCTTTGGCGGCCGGGGAACTGTCGGAAAAACAATTGTTGGAGCTTTAATAATCCAGACTTTACAGAATGGACTGGTTATGATTAATGTCCCTTCTCCGATTCAGCAGATAATAATCGGTATGATAATCATTGCTGCGGTGTTTCTTGATAATGTGATGAGAAAGGCCCGTTGAAAATAATTTTTAAAGAGGTAAAGGCTATGGATATACGTTCAATTGAAAATATTCCTCCAAACATGGAGCATGATGGCACGGTGGCTGTATGGTGGATGTACAAGCCAAGGGAGATGTTTGAGGCGACGAAGGGGGGATTTCTTGAATTAGTGAGTGAGTTTGAGATACAAGGTGGGCAAAAGGTTCATCCACATAAACATCCTACCCATGAGTTTTATTATGTTACCCATGGCAGGGGAATTATGAAAATTGGGAATGAAACGAAGCAGGTTTATCAAGGTGATTTGATAAGAATTCCTCCTGATGAGATCCACAGTCTATGGCCCATTGGGGAAAATGCATCTATACACTGTTTCTGCTTTGCCATCGGAGAAAAAGGGATTCAACCGATTGATTATACAACTTATTAATTTTAAAAGGAAAAAAAGATATGGGCAAGTTTTCATACGTAGAAGAGGAGTCATTAACGCCTGTATGGCGGGAAAGAGCGAAGCTCAGTTATCACACTGTGGAAGAATTTGGCGAGAAGGGAAATATAAGTGAAGAGTCTGTTTTAAAAGTCCTTGAAGGGGGTATTGATATTCATATTCACGGCAGCCCTGAGGCACTCGTTGATACAGGCTGGGATTTTGCCTGGGAAGCCAAGAGTGCTTACGATGCAGGTATGAGAGCTGTAGTCTGTAAAAGTATGCATTCAGACACTGCGCCGATGGCCTATTTTGTCCAGCAAATTTTAGATAAATATGCAGCCGAGAAGGATGATAATCCCAACCCATTTAATGTTTTCGGAGGCATTGTTCTGAATAAAGCGGTCGGCGGCTTGAACCCGATTGCCGTGGAAACGAGTGCGAAGTTAGGTGCAAAAATAATCTGGCTTCCCAGCCATGATTCAGCCCACCATATGAGGGTACTGGAAGAAGGAAATGGAATTGAAGTTATTGATGAGAACGATAGGGTACTGCCTGAACTGATTGAGATTTTTAAAATTGTGGCAAAATATAATATAATCCTTGATCTTTGCCACACTTCGACCAAGGAACGGATGATTATTACAGAGGAAGCACAAAACCATGGTGTCACAAAAATACTGCTCACCCATCCTCAGTGGAATGTAAATCGAATGTCGGTCGATCAAATGGTGGAGCTTAGTAAAATGGGGGCATATATCGGTTTGTTCCTTTACAGCGCTTTTCCTCATTTTAATAACCCTGTGTGTGATAGAACGGAAGTGCTTAGGATAATAGAGAAAGCAGGGCCGGAGAGATGCGTAATGGCCACTGATTTCGGTTCTATGCTGAATCCCCCTCCCGTAGAAGGAATGAAATTATATATCCGGCTTCTGCTTGCTCTAGGAGTTAAAGAAGGGGATATCAGGAAGATGCTGATCGATAATCCGTCGAGACTTTTAGGAATCTAAAGCAGTTTTTTACCAACGGGTAGTATTGCTTGCAGCAATACTCCTGCCATTCTTCGAAGCGCCTGTTGACAGAACACATAATGGTAATAATATTAATTATAGAGTGGAAAAATATCTTTGTCACATTACAGAGAAGAGCGGTATACGACAAATTCATTCGTTCCCCGGCAATGTACGGAATTTTTCCGAACAGCATATTTTCGATTTGATTGGTTCTTTTGCATCGCAATACGAAACAGACTTAATCCTTTATGGCGGGCAGACGGCCACGGAAAGAATTTATGGCTACAAGAGAATGAGGTCCATAACCAACGATCTTGACTATGTCTGCACTTTCAAGGGTGTTAAGCGAATAATCGATAACCTGCAAGTATTATACCACCCCGAATTCGATATCCTATTGATACTGATTCAGGGCATCCCGGTAACATTCACTTACAAACATATTCACAATTGGATTATACCGGAGGATTTCATGCAATCGGTTCGCCCGGTAAGGCTTAACGACTATACGGTTTTATGCTGCGCACCGGAATATTCAATCCTTCTTAAGTTTTGCAGAGCCTTTGAGTGCATACAGCAAGGGCGAAGAATATTCGGCAAGGATGCCATCGATATTATTAATATGCTTACAGCACCGTATTTCAATAGTAGTCGTTCTCCGGTGGATGTTGAAAAGGTAGGCCGGCTTCTTAAAACCCATGTAACGGAGGATTGCAGTACTGTTATAAGAATAATGGAAGAGATATCCTGTTATGAAAACCATCTGCCTGTAGAAGATGTACCGGTTTTCAAAAAGATCTATCGCTCGTGCTGTGAAGAAATAACAGGAAGGAAAAATTGATATGGAAGTTCTCATTTCTCGATTTATTACCGATGAGGACATGGATTTATGTTATTTTATGGGAACGGATATGCAGGTCGCCTTTTTTAAACGGAAAGATTTTTTGGTATTTAACCATGCGAAATTTTTCAGGCGTCTTGTCGATCATAATATCAGAATAAAATCCGTGCATGCGCCTGCAACTGATGTTTATCATCAGGCGAATAACGAGTTTATGACGACCCTTAAGACTATTCGGGATACGTATAAAGTTAAGGTGATTACTCTTCATCCCCAGCGCGGTGAGAAACAGCAGGCGAAAAGTTATTATAGGAGGCTTGAGGAAGAAATAAAGGAGATGGGGATAATTCTTGCCTATGAGACCTTCGAGGAAGAGGCGGTTAATAATAAGTGGATTTCACAGCTCGAGGAAATGCACCGTTATTTCGATATTTTAAATTTAAGCTTCTTAGGGATTACTTATGATTTTACCCATGCCACTTTCGAAAAATGCATCGACGAAGTAAGCAGCTACAATGAAAAGATAAAAGTTATTCACTTAAGCGATGCTCTCCGGGGTAAACCCCTGGATATGAATGAATATCATCAACACCTTCCCCTCGGGTATGGAGATTACAGAATTACCGAGTTCGTTGATTTATTGAAAGCAATAAACTACCGTAATTTCATCGTACTGGAATATCATCCAGAGTACGACCATCTGTTGAAAGGCGATGCAGAGGCATTAATGAAGTATATAAATGGCGATAAAACCTCATTGCTTGAATTGATGGAGGCAAGAAGAAAAAATAAAAAATCTGTCGATATCTAGAAAAGTTTCTACCTTTTATCAATCAGCGCTTTTACTTTTTCATAATCCGCCGGCGTATCAATATCCAGCAGTATACCCTCATCTTCAACTTCCACGGTTGTATAACCCGTGTCGGAAAATAGATCCCGTAAGGTTAAAAGAGGTGGGAATGACAGAAAACGTACTCCAATATCTTTCTTTACGAGTACCGGATGGCCTTTCTTGTTTTTATATACGGGAATAACAACACCGCTATCTGAGGAGAGCAGCTTCCTGTAAACCTCCTTCGTAATCAGGGGACAGTCACCCGGAGTAATAAAAAATCGTTCACCGGTTATGTGTCGTATGCCTGTTTTAACGGAACTGGCCATGCCGCTCTCATAATCCGGGTTGAAAATAACCTCCGCTTTAATATATTTCCGTGCCAACCGCTGGATTCTTTCGCTTTGATAACCGCTGACTATGAAGATTTTTGAGCAGAAATCTACCATTGTTTCTATAACATATTCCAGGATAGGCCTGCCGTCTATGGGCAGTTCTAATTTAAAATCACCGGTCCTGCTGGAAAAGCCGGCGGCGAGAATTATACCTTCAACCTTCATGCTGTTAAGATTATAAGTCTTTTTCTTTCTTTCCGCCACCATGTTTATTAGAATAACATTTAATGGGATGCTCTTCAATTGATACGATCCGCCTAAAAAATTATTTGTGGGGTATCGATTCGGTAACGAAAACCGGGATTATTTTAAGACTACCGGGGTTGAAGGACTCCTCTACGGAAGATTGAAGGCTTCTCTATTCATCATCTTCAATGGAAAACAAGTGAATTTCGCGGGGTGAATCGGCAAGCTCCCGCATTACCGTAGGAGGTATGTAAATCGCTGCCACCATGACTTTCGGCTCCTTGCCGGTCTTATTCCTGTAATCATCGGCTGATTCGTTGTATTTTCTGATATCGCTTTTCTTCATGCTGGAGGTGATTTCAAGCAGAATATGTTCCCCGTCCTTTATGACCACATCGACCTCCCGGTTACCGTAGCAGCCCCGCATTACGGAATAACCGGTTTCCTGCAACAAACCCCGGATCGCGTTACGAAAGGTCTCTTCGCTTTGGAGCCCCCACCTGCTTCCTAATGCACTGATTGAATCCCGCAGCTCCTTGAACCCCCGTTGCATGGTTTCTTCCAGGCGAATTTGGGCCTGGGCAAGTTGCCCAACTTGTTGCTCGGTACGCTGCTGAGCCTGGGCGAGTTCTCCGACCCGTTGCTCAGTACGCTGCTGAGCCTGGGCGAGTTCTCCGACCCGTTGCTCGGTACGCTGCTGGGCTTCCGCAAGGCTTTGTTGAGCCTGGGCGAGTTCTCCGACCCGTTGCTCGGTACGCTGCTGGGCGTGGGCGAGTTCTTCGACCCGTTGCTCGGTACGCTGCTGGGCTTCCGCAAGGCTTTGTTGAGCCTGGGCGAGTTCTCCGACCCGTTGCTCAGTACGCTGCTGGGCCTGGGCGAGTTCTCCGACCCGTTGCTCGGTACGCTGTTGAGCCTGGGCGAGTTCTTCGACCCGTTGCTCGGTACGCTGCTGGGCTTCCGCCAGATTTTCCTGTGCTTCAGCAATGCGGGTTACAATCGCTTTGAGTTCCTGAAAATCCTCACGGGTTACACCCAGTTCATCCTTCAACAGGTCGTACATGTGCCGTATTGGAGTTTGAAACTCCTGGGGAAATTCCTGGATTACTTCTGAAATTGTCATGTGTCGTCTCCTTTTTTAGTATACCAGATTATTATCGATTATGACAATGTTATTTGTCCCCGTGCTTCATAGCGCCGTAGCATGACCTGCCGGAGGGTGGAAACCGGCAGCTCGAAAGGTAAGCTCCCATACCTTTCAAGTCAACATTTTCAGGAACTCAGGTTCCCCTATATAATACCCTTGTGAGTAGCCGATACCGAGTTTAACCACTTCCGATTGCACTTCTCCCGAATGAACATATTCGGCTATGGTATCGAAACGTATTTTATTGGAGATGTTTAAAATGGCTTCAACCACGTACAGGGCATTTTTATCATGCAGGATATTCTTTATCAGGCTGGCATCGATTTTGAGATAGTCGAAGGGCAGGTTAAGGATGTGGGCAAAGTTCGAGTAGCCTGTACCAAAATCATCAATTGCAATTTTTACCCCCTTTGCCTTCATTTTCTCAACGAAAGTGGAAACTTCAGCATAGTTCTCGATACCCTCCGATTCAAGAATTTCAACCACGAAGTGTTTATGTTTATCCAATTCGGCCAGATGATCGGCTAACACTGTCATGGTAGCCGCGTCCATGAGATCTTCCACCGAAAAGTTTAAGGAGAATTCGAAGGGTAATTTTCGGATGTAATCGAAACTTTTCAGGATTATTATTCTTGAAAGCTCTGGATACAGTTTTGATTTTTTTGCTATGGTTAGAAATACGGCGGGGGTAATGATATTATTATCTGAATCTTTTATTCGCATGAGAGTTTCGTATTTTTCGATTTTCCCTGTTTTATTGTTGATTATGGGTTGAAAAACAGGGAATACCCTGTCGTTTGTTATCG
>JBFMGN010000111.1:0-8073 GCA_040752435.1 Spirochaetota bacterium | reverse complement strand
AGAAAAGAATAATAAAAACTACTATTGCCATCGAGGAAGCTCTACCGATGTTAAAACTACCAAAAGCTTCATTATAGATCATGATAGGAATAGTTGTGGTAGACATCAACGGCCCACCTTTCGTCATTAAATAGATTATATCGAATTTCTGGAAATTCCAGACAGTTCTTAGCAGCGTAACTATTACCAAAACCGGTGCAATTGAAGGTACAATAACATTCGTAAATTTCTGTAACTTATTTGCGCCGTCGACATCAGCCGCGCTGTAAAGATCAGGATTTATACCTTGCAATGCAGCCAGCACACTTATTATTACAAAGGGAGTATATGTCCAGACATTGACGGAGATAACCACAATCATTGCCAATATCGGAGACGATAAAAAAGTAATTGGATTCGCCGATATATGCAGCACTTTTAAAATATAATTCATGAGGCCGACTAAATCATTGAACATATATTTCCATATCAAGGTTGAAACTACGGCTGGAATGACATAGGGAACCAACAGCAGGCTTCTGGCAAGGTTTCTGAATTTAAAATCTCTATTCAATAGTAATGCAATCGACGTGCCGAATAAAACTTCAAAGAAGGTTGTACTTATTGTCCAGATTAGACTATTTTTTAAAGAAATTAAAAAATATTTATCGTTGGAAATCGAAATATAGTTTTTAAAAGCTGCGAAAGTTGAAACTTGGTCGAATAAGCCTTTGTTCTGTAAACTGACTGAAATAACAGATAAAATAGGATAAAAATCCAGAAGCAGTAATATTAAGATACTTGGAATAAGAAAAACCTTTGCAAGTTCCCTATCGGTAATCACTATTTTTTTCACCATTTCACCTTTACAAAGGGCAGAAAATCTGATTCTTACTATCTCTATTATTTTCTGCCCGCTTAGAAATATTATTTCAATTCAGAAATAATTCGTTCCATTTCGGCTTGACCCCATTTTGCTGTATCTTCGGGACTCATGCCTTGGATTATGACTTTTTGGACCGCCTGAGGAACAATGTATTGAGCTTCAACCTTGGCATAAACAGAATTGAACATTCCTTCCAAGGGAACAAATTTCCCATTAACAATCTTTGCGCCGGCTTCATTTGCCATAGAAATGCCGTAATTTGGAACCTCAAATAACACTTCTATATTTTTCTTTTGTTGTTTTACAAAGGGATCGTTCCAAAAAGATTCCAATTTTGTGTTTGCCTTTGTTACGGGTAGTAAATGTCCCGGCACGGTTAACAGAAAATCGGCCATCCTATCCCCGGTAACTATGAATTTAAGAAAATCTTTTGCAATTTCAGGATATTTTGAATTTTTAAACACCAGATAATCGTCATGGGATGAATACGTCACTTTTATCTTGTCGGTCGGGAGCGGAACCGCTTGGATCTTATCGAGCAGATCCGGGGCGTTATCTTTTAGGTGACCCAAGACTCTACCCCAATAGATTGTGCTGGCCACCCTTTTACTGGATAAAGCATCAATCATTTCATAATATGAATATTCACCAATGCCGGGCGGACAATATTTTGCAAGGTTTTTCAAAAATTGAAGAGCTTTAATAGTTCCTTCATTATTAAAAGTGGGCTTCATATCTGCATCGAAGGCAGTATGCCCAGTCTGCCATATTAGTACAAAGAGAATAGCCTCAGTCATATTATTTTTCCCTGCCGCGATTGTAGTTCCATAAATATCGATGCTTCCATCATTATTTGTATCCAGGGTTAATTTTTTTGCAGCGTCCAGCCACTCATCCCAGGTTTCAGGAATTTTAATATTGTATTTTTCGAATAGATCCTTTCGGATCCAAAGTACAGGTCCGCCGCCTGCATATGGCATATTATAAATGTGTCCATCTTTATTAAATAATGAATATTTTACAAATTCATCTATTCCTCCCATATCATTAACAATATCATCCAGGGGAAGGGCATAATCTTTAGTTACATATTCAATCGTCAAACTGTCCCAGGTAACTCCAATATCCGGCGTATTTCCACCGGCCAGATTGGTCGCATAATATGGAATTAAATTATCGGCGGATACCAATTCAAGCTGTACTTTTACATTTGGATGATTCCCCTCGTATTGTTCGATTGCCTTTTTAAAAGCTGCCACACTGGGTGGATCCGTCTCCGGTGTAACAAAACGTATTACAGCAATTTTTCCACGTGCAGGTTCCCCTGCCTTTTCTTTCTTGCCGCCGGCGAAAGTACCGGGGACAAGAAGACAAAACAGTAAGAGAAATATAGAAAAGATTTTAATTTTTAACATGATACTACCCTCTATATTGGTTGATTTTTTATGCTTTTTAAAATATAATTTATGAAGTGAATTTCTTCACTTCGTTCGTACACAGATTAGTTTCTTTATGTTTTAGCGTTGCTAATCTGTGTACGCTTTTTTTGTCATTTTTCCTTTGCATCACCTCCCTGGTTTTTTGGCACCCCTGATTTCAGAGCCTGCTGTTTTTAATATTTATTTTCCCATTTGTTTAACCTCCTAAGCAATGTAATAATGACTATTTCTGTCTGTAATAGCCATCCATATTTACTCTTTGCATTACACTTAACCAGACTGACTTTTTGTGAGCAGGAAAATCTTTAAGAGTATGAAGGGCGACGCAACCTGAATCGTGCGGCCTTATCGCTTACCTTTTCTTGCATGATTCCCGTAAAATTAAGCTGGGCCTTAAAACAATCTGCTGTGGTGGTTTAACCCGTTTATTGATCAAATCGATCAGAAGCAGCATCGCACTTCGACCGATCTCATACCCCGGCTGAGAAACTGTTGTCAGGGATATAACCGTTGAAAAGGGAACATCGTCATAGCCAACCAGTGAGACCTCATCCGGAATCTTAAGATTATTCTCTTCCAGAGCTTTCTTAGCCCCGAAGGCCATGATATCACTGGCCGCGAATATCGCGGTGAAGGAGATCCCTTTTTTAATGAAACGACTGACTTCATTATAAGTTTTATCCAGATTAAAATCCCCGTGCAAAACCAGATTTTCATTAATCGTAATTCTATTTTCAGAGAGCGCTTTCTTATATCCATTGAAACGGGCTGTTGAAGTACTTAGTTGTTGTGACCCGGCTATAAATACAATCTCTCGATGTCCAAGCTTCAACAGGTATCTTACTGCCTGGTATGCACCCTCCTCATTCGCCGATGTAACATAACAAATACCGGCCTTCTCTATTTTACGATCCAAAAATACAAGCGAAAAATCCTCCTCTATCAATTTATCAATGAGGCTGTTGTCAACTGATGAGGGAATATAAATTATCCCTTTAATCTTATTTTCAAGTAAAGTCATTATAAGGGCGTTCTCACTTTCGGAATCGAAACCGTAATCACACAAAATAATATTATAGCCCTGTATTTTGGCTATATCTTCAATACCTTTTATAAGGATGGCATAAAAAGGATTCAGAATATCCGGTAGTACGAGTGCAATGAGTTTCATTCCCGTTATTTTTGTATTGGCGGCTCGTACCCTCTTATAGTTTAAGATCCTAATAGCTGATTCTACATTTTTTATTGTGGCATCACTTACTAAGGGATCATTGTTCATAACTCGAGAAACGGTGGAAACAGATACGCCGGCTCTTTTGGCGACATCATATATAGTTGGTGCGACTTTAGATTTTTTGGAATTATTATTATCATTTTTCATAACAATATTTCTCTGGTTTCTTAAGTGGATACTGGCCATACTTTTCAACTGCTTCATTGAAAGCTTTAATATGTGGTTCTGGAAAAGGCAAAACCTGATCCGGGCTGCAAAAATAGCCTCCATTTTGACCTAACTGCCAGATTCTTTCCCATACTTCTTCACAAATTCTTGAAACTGGTCCCGCCATAATCGTCGATGAGCTTACACCCCCTTGTAAAGCCATTCTTCTTTCGGTTACCTCCCTGACCCTCTCTAAATTATTGGCGGTGGCCTGAACAGGATTCAGTATATCAATGCCTAATTGCATGAAAATCTCTAAGACTGGTTCAACATGTCCGCAGGAATGGAAGATAATGATTGCATCTTTTTCTCGATATACTTGCAGCAGCCTCTTATATTCAGGAATCAAAAAATTCTGGATTATCTCAGGGCTTAAGAGCAAACCTCTTTGGGTTCCAAGGTCTTCAGCTAAGCGAACAATTTCAACACCGACTTTTAGATAATGAGCAGCTATACCGAGCTGGAAATCCATTATTTTGTGCAGCAACTCTTTCACAAATTCAGGTTCGGTCTTGAAATAAATCATCATATTCTCCATTCCGACCAACATATGAGCCTTCTCCCAGAGAGGATCTCTATGAGAGCCCCACAGAAATAGATCATCTCCGGGATAAGATTCATATAACTTATAGATTTTGCCGCATATACGCTCATCATTCGGATCAGGCCAGTCAAAATCTTTTAGCATGTTTATTTCGGTGATGGGATAATTAACAGGAAATGCCATAACTCCTTCCTGTTTTTTGTGCCATTCAGTACCCCAAATATCCCGCCATTTTGAACCTAAAGGAGAATCATGACCACCCTCTTTATAACCTTCGTGGTTACATCCATGATAATACAACTTATAAGATGGCGGATCATCAACGATATATTCAGGATGGTTAAATTTCAGTATTTTTAAAACATTTTCCCTGGCGTTCAATATTATCCTCCACAGAAAACGGACTCAGCCAATTCTTTGCGTTTAGTAATGTAATATTCATAATTGCTGAGGGAAACTTCCGGCGGCACCCTGTGATCGACTGTTGGGATAAAACCTCCCTGTTTCACCATTTCGGCAGCTCTTTGCAACGCAAGGTCAATCGATTCTGTTCCTTCAACCAAAGCAAATTTATCAATCCCCCCCACAATTATAAAATCCGGATATTTTTTTCTGATTTCAGACAAGTCCGTTCCGGCGCGAATCTCACACGGGTAAAGACCATCCACCCCCACTTCATGTAATAGAGATACTAATTCATTTACATTGCCATCGGAGTCAACTAATAATGTACCCACGCCCATTGTGTGAAACCATTCTACCGCCTCTTCATAAAAAGGAGCCATAAATCGATAAAAGAAGGAAGGTGAAACCAGCATTCCTCCTTTGTAACACATGTCTTCCCAGATTGTCACAAAATCAATTGTAAGTTCATTGAGCGCGCGTGATGAAATATCCTTCATGAATTGTAATGCATGACGGTTTATATCTAAAATGAGATTCGGATCATCATAAGAGGCTAAGGAAAAACGTTCTATACCCATTAGACTCCGGCCAAAACCTAAGAAACCCGGAACTGCGAAACCTAAAGGCTGCCCCTGGGCTTTTTTGTCATTTACTATTTCTTCCCAATTTTCCGGGTATCTTTCCGCAAGAGTTCCATCCAACCGGGAAAGAAGATTTTCAAAATCCTCACGCGTTTCTACCGGAAAACGAATCCACTGCGGCATGCTGCTTGATTCTTTAATTTCTTTTACCAGAATCCCGAATTTATTATATTTCGTAACTGAACATTCTGTCTCTTCGATTATTTTTTCTTCGAATAACGGATAAATAACTGATTCCCAAAAATAGGGACATAAAGGCAAATGATTTACAAAAGGACCTCGATCCAATCCAAAAAAATCTTCCACTCCGCGCTGATCTTCTATATTTTCGGGCAACCCCTGCTTGTGCCATATTTTAATTGTCTCCTTCCAGAAACCAAAATCAAAACAGGGTAATCGGTCTACGGGTTGAAAGTTTAATATCGCATTAAACCGCTCTCGTTGTGTCATTGATAAACATAGCTCCTTTAATCTGGACGTTCATCCTTTTTTATAACCTCTGCTATATAAATTATCATCTATTTTCTGATATTTTCATATAACTTTCATTTATTTCCTGTAATTATTATATAACTTTTTTATAAATTGTCAAGTTATTTTATTGACCTTTTGTCGGATTTTTTTTCCAGGGGATATTAAGGGGCAGAGGTACTAGCAAACGACCACGCTTTTTCCACTTGTTTGAAGGTAAGAATTGAAATTTACGTATCGTACTTATTGAGCGCGGGTTCTAATCTTTTCATTCATGACGTAAGTGCGTATATTAATGGATTCACGCGGTTGAAACCGCCCGTTTAGAGTATCTTCAGCTTATCCGAGATAATCGTCTCCAGGTCCTGGGCAAAATACTGGAAAACCGCCTCTTCTGATTGTTTAAGAATTTCTATCAAGTCCCGGGCCGCGCCCTCGTTCTGCTGAATATCAGATTTATTCTTTGCTTCTGCGATAGCACCTTTTAAAGTCTGGTAAAAGAGAGGAAAAGTTTGTTCATCCCTGCCGCTTGTTAAAGAAGCCTTGCATGCAAGGAGAAAGCTTTTTAAGGCTATCGCCGGTTTACCGGTGGCGAGGTCCGCTACACCCTGAACGTGGTGGTGCATCGCTTCCACATATTTCCCCAGGGTTGATTGAAGCCTCACATTTTCGGCCAAACTTTTTTCAAGCCGTTCTTCGGCCGCCTTAACTTTCTCTTCGAGGTCTTTCTGCGCCGCGGAGACACCCTCCTCGATAGCTTTTTCCAAACGCTGGATAATGGCCGCTTCGGCTAACCTGTACTTTTGCTGCCGCCGGGCGTTCAGATACAGGGGCCACAACACGCCGATTACGATCACGATAATGCCAGAAACGATGAGTAAATTAATCCAGGCGGAATTATAAAATCTTTCCAGGTTCTGAAAAAGCTGTAATATTTCCAACGTCGTCATCTGCATTTGTTACCTCCTGATACTATTGTAGCCGATAGCATAGCGGAAGGCAAATTGATTTTATGGTAAATGGTTGCCGCCACTATTTATGGGAACGGGAAAATGTATTCCAGCCGCAGCAAAACCGCACGGCGGTTTAAAGCCTGCATCTTTTTCTCATAAAATTTAAAAAATAATTGACATGTATCAAATTTTAATTGAAAATGGTATTACCATGTTACATTCTTTGGAAATACCAATATCTCATAAACCAAATTTCGGAAATGATAAGAAAATACTTTTTAAGATGATGAGTATATAGGTTTGATGACAAGGGGGTATTACAATGAAATCCGGCAAATATATCCAGGAAGAGCTTAAAAAGTTCTGTAAAGCCATGCAAACCGACGATGATTGCCGCTATAAATATTCGGAATCCACTCCTCCGACCCTCACAGCTTCCTCTTTTGCGGGTTTGACTCTCGCTCTTATCGGCGAACTTGACAAACTTGGCAGCCCACTAAAAGAAAAATGGATCGGGTATTTACAAAACTGCCAGGACGAGAAAACCGGGCTTTTCATAAACCCCGAATTTAAAAGTGAAGATAAACACAGTGCGATCCATACGGACGAACTGCTTCACGCGCATCACTCCACCTTTGTTATGGGTCTCTTAATCCGGCTGGGTACAAAACCACTCTATCCTATTTACTGGGCACATCAATACCGGCAGCCGAAAAAAATGCAAGAATGGATCGAATCTTTACCCTGGGATGTTAATGCCTGGATGGTGGGCAATTGGACCTACGACATGGGCTGCGCTATGGGAATGGACTATCTTGTCACCACTGAAGGCGATGTACTGGAAGGAATGAACGGTTATTTCAATTGGTTTGACAAACATCAGCTTGACGAAAGCGGCTGGTGGGACTTAAAGAAAAACGGATCGGAACTGCATCATCAACAGTACGGAGGATACCACACACTCATGGTTTACTGGATGTTCGACAGGCCGGTTAGTATGGCCGACCGGATAATAGACAGCTCCCTTTCCCTCCAGGCGGAGGACGGAATGTTTGACCCGGAGGGCGGCGGCGGATGCTGCCAGGATATGGACGTTATCGACCCCCTGGTAACCCTCGGGCTTGCCACTGGATACAGGCAAAAGGACATTGTTTCAGCTCTCGAAAGGGCTTTGCCGCCGATTCTGGCAAAGCAGAATGAAGACGGCGGCTTCTACGATACTACCGCATGGGAACGAACTGAGTTTGGATGGGATTTGTGTAAGGCAGGATGTGGTAAAAGTGATCTGTGTTCATGCCTTTTCCAGGGGTTTTC
>JBFMGN010000110.1:0-8077 GCA_040752435.1 Spirochaetota bacterium | reverse complement strand
TTACACAATGCCGTTTGATAGAGGTCAAGACGGATATTCGATTTGAGTTTATATCCCTTTTCCGGGAAAAGACCGGTACTGGAGGTGTGGTTCTGCCCATTAATGTAAAAGAGAATGAAACGAAAGTGCTGCATGCCCTTGAAGCCCTTGAAAGACACTTTAAGGAGAAAAAGCTTTCGCTTCTTACAGACTGTGAAATAAAAACGGGGGTACTGGTTTTTTTCAAAAAACCCAACGGCGGACTTGAAAGGGTCTTAACAGCCGAGACCGTTATCGATGAGAATGTCCGCACCCTGGTACTTACAACTGCCATGGCAGGAGGATAAGGTTTCTCTATGAACTATCTGATACCCCGAAGCCTCGATGAAGCGTTACAGCATATTTCAAGCCGGGCAGGTACAAAACTGCTCGCCGGAGGAACCGACTTGAGTGTGCTCATTGCCGACGGCCTTGTATCCCCTGCCTCACTTGTGGATATAACCGGCATACCGGAACTTACGGGAATTGAAAGAACCGACCGGGGGTTACGCATCGGAGCCGCGGCCAGAATTGAAGAAGTCGCCGCCTCATCCCTGGTACCTCAAGGCCTGGTTCAGGGAGCACGGGCAATCGGCTCTCCTCAGATACGCAATCTGGGTACCATCGGGGGAAATATCTGCAACGCATCTCCCTGCGGAGATACGCTTACACCCCTGCTCGTATTGGGAGGCATCCTGGTGCTTGTCTCCCTTTCGGGAGTAAGGGAAATACCGGCGGAAGATTTTTTTACCGGTCCTAAAAAAACGATTATCAAAGAGAATGAGATTTTAAAAGAGATCATAATTGAGGGTACCTGTTTAAAGGGGGGATCATCCTTCAGGATGATAGGCAAGCGGAATGGCCAGGCCATATCCCAGGTGAATGCGGCCTGCCGGCTTGCCTTAAAGGAAGATGGAGCAGAGATAGATGTCATCAGAATCGCAGTCGGGTCGGTCGCGCCTGTCCCCTTACGGCTTGAAAAGACCGAAGCGTACCTTACAGGCAGAAAAGTGAAGGAAATAGGCCAGCCGCGTTTTGAGAAAGAGGTTTTTAAGATACTGAACGCGGAAATAAAACCCATAACCGATGTAAGGGCGTCGGAGGAATACCGGCGGCTTGTAACCTTTGCCCTTGTTAAGGATGTTTTAGAAGAAGCTTTAGAATACAGACAAGGGGCTTAAAACCGGGGGTGCGGCCGATGATAATTGAGTTTACTTTAAATGCTGAGTTTGTACGGGTCGATGTTCCCGGGAGCATGCGGGTAATAGATTTGATACGCGATGTTCTTGGCCTTAAAGGCACCAAAGAGGGCTGCGGCCGGGGTGAATGCGGCGCCTGTACAATCCTCCTGGACGGAAACCCGGTAAACGCCTGCCTTTTGTATGCCGCCAAATTGAATGGGAGGGATGTCCTTACCATTGAAGGGCTTAAGGGGGAAAACGGAAAGCTTCATCCCATTCAGGAGGCTTTTCTGGAAGAGGGGGCCGTGCAGTGCGGCTTCTGTACTCCGGGGATGGTATTAAGTACAAAAGCCCTGCTTGATAAAAACAGAAGGCCGGGCTTAAAGGAAATAGAAGTTAATCTAAGCGGTAATATCTGCCGGTGCACCGGGTATGGAAGGATTGTCAAGGCCGTGGAACGGGCCTTAAGAAATTCTTGACGGCAGGGGAAGAGGTTAGTATGAACGGCGGGGAATTAAAAATAGTCGGTAAAAAAGTACCTAAAATCGACGGAGTTGAGCTTGTCACCGGCAAAGCTCAGTTTACCGGTGACTTGAGCTTTCCCGGCATGCTCTACGGATATGCCAGGCGAGCCGGTGTGGCAGCCGGGAAAATAAAAAAAATCGATGTGTCGCCTGCCTTCGAAGTCCCCGGTGTGCGGACAGTCCTGCTCTTCAGCGATATTCCGGGGCCTAATATAATCGGAATACTCCCGCCTTACGATCAACCCCTTCTTGCCCGGGATGAGATCCGCTACGAAGGCGAGAGTCTCGCCCTTGTGGTGGCAGAAAGTAAAGCGGCTGCGAAAAAAGGCGCACGGGCGATTACCGTGGCGATAGAGCCTTTAAAGCCTATCCTGGAAATGGACGAAGCCTTGAGGGAAGACGCGCGGAAAATTCATCCCCAGGGAAACATAACCTATTCCAGGAAACTGATGAAAGGGAATGTGGAGGAAGGTTTTAGAGAGGCTGATATTATAATCGAAAATACCTATGCAACTTCCTTTCAGGAGCATGCCTATCTGGAACCTGAGGCGGTATGTGCGCTGCCCACCGGTGACGGGAGGATAACCGTATATGCCTCGTGCCAGTCGCCCTTTCATATCCGGGGACATATCGCCGCAAACTTGAATGTTCCGGCTTCCTTTGTAAAGGTAATTCAGGCGTATACCGGGGGGTCCTTCGGCGGGAAGGATGATGTTGCCACAGAGACAGGCGCACTGGCTGCAATCGCCGCTCTGAAGCTTGGAAAACCGGTGATGATAGCCCACGAGCGGGACGAGTCGATTATCGGATCCACCTTAAGGCACGCTTCCAGAATTTACTATAAGACGGGTGCAAAAAAGGACGGGACTATTGTTGCAAAACAGGTACGTATACTTCTGGATGGGGGGGCATATGCATCGGAAAGCCCCTTTGTAACCATGAAAGCCTTGATTCACGCAGCCGGTCCTTACAATATTCCGCATATCTTTATCGAATGTACTACCGTCTATACGAATAAAACCTACTGCGGGGCATTCCGGGGATTCGGTGTCCCGCAGGTAACCTTCGCTTCTGAATCTCAGATGGATGAACTGGCCGAGCGGTTACGGATGGACCCTTTAAAAATCAGACTGAAAAACGGCCTCCGCGCCGGTGAAAAAACAGCCACCGGCCAGGTATACCCTCAATCCGTAGGGTTGATAGAAACAATCAACCGTGTAAAAGAGAATTCTAAAGACTACTTTTCAACTGTAAAAATCGAGCCGAATGACCGCTATCTCTACGGAACGGGATTCGCCTCTATGCTCCAGGGAATCTCCAACGGCGCGGAAGGGGTGGATGTAGTCGGCGCTTCAGTGCAGGTAAGCCTGGACGGGAGCGCGATAGTTGGAGTGGGGCTTACGGAACTCGGGCAGGGTTCCAGAACTGTGTATGCCCAGATTGCCTCAGAAATTCTTGGAATAGGCTTGGATAAAATTGCAGTAAAGCCGGTGGATACCGATGCCGTGCATGATTCCGGTCCAACAGTTGCGTCCCGCAGTACCACCGTGGGGGGTATGGCCGTTCAACTGGCCGCTTTGGAGGTGAAAAAATCCCTCGTAAAAATGGCGTCGCTTATGTTCAAAACCAACGAGGACCTGATTATTTTAAAAGACAACCTGGCGGTGCTGAAAGGGGACGAAAATGCACGTATTCCCTTACGTGAGGTTTCCACGGCCGCCTACTGGACCGGGTTCCCCCTGATGAATCTTTCCTTTTCAAAGGCGCCGGATGCGGCCTACGATCATGAAACCCATCAAGGCAATATCTATATTGCATATAACTTCGGTACCCATATGATGCATATCCGCATAGACAAAAATACCGGCCAGGTGGAGGTGCTTAAGCACCTCGCCTGTCATGATGTGGGCAAGGTGATAAATCCGCTCGGGCTGCAAGGCCAGGTGGAAGGCGCTGCCCTCATGGGATTCGGACTTGCCCATCTGGAAAAAATCGTACACAGAGAGGGGCGGATCATCAATCCGAATTTCGCCGACTATGCGGTTCCCACAATTATGGACCGTATTCCAACAGAAACCCTGGTGGTTGAGGATTACAATCCCACCGGACCTTACGGCGCGAAGGGAGTGGGGGACCCGCCGGTCGCCGGCACCGCCGCAGCCTTTGCCAACGCCGTATCCAACGCCTTAAACCACAGGTTTACAAGGCTCCCGATTACCCGGGAGGATATTTTGAAACTGCTTAAAGGCTCTGTCAGTTTGAAAAGTCAGGAGGGATAGTATGGCGCTTCTTATTACCAATGGACTTGTATTGACTTTTGATACCGGTGCTTTAACCGGCCGGATTATCGACCACGGGGCTGTGGCAATCGAAGGCACTGAAATAATGGACATCGGGAAAACCGGTGATATTCTGGCCAGATATAAAAATCCCTCGAAAGTAATCGATGCCTCCGGAAAAATCGTAATGCCGGGGTTTATCATAACCCATACCCATATGCCCTATGTTCTGGGCCACAATCAGCCGGTGGATTTCAGCCGGTTAAAGACTTTTTGGGATATGCTGCAAAAAATGGGGTGGGAGTGGCTTGAGGATCTTACCACCTGTGACGGAATATATGCCGCAACCCGGTATGCCGCTATGAAAATGCTTAAAAGCGGTACCACTACGGTCTGCGAACTGGTTGAAGGACCCAATGCCCTTCCCGGCCCGCTCCTTTCCAGTGCCAGGGCCATTGAGGAGGTGGGTATAAGGGCTCAGGTGGGATATGAAGTGACTGAAAGGATACCGGGAGTTTCCATCCTGGAAAAACTCGACCCCGGCCGGGCGGAAAAAGGTTTTGAAGAAAACCTTCACTTTCTGTCGAAATATCCTGCCAATCAGGATGGCAGGCTACAGGCGAGATTAGGAGTCCATACGGCCTATACCAATTCCCCCGCTACGTTAAAAAAGGCCAGAGAGATTGCAGACAAATACGGATGCGGCATACAGATCCACATCGCAGAAATTCCCAGGGCCTTCCTGGTCGATAAATACGGGAAATCGGCGCCTATGCTCCTGGAAGAGACAGGACTCTTAAGTCCCGATGTGATCGCCGCCCATTGTATCGACCTGTCCGACGAGGACCTTGAAATACTCAGGCGGAACAAGGTGAACATTTCCCACACCCCCATGACAAACTCCCTGGGAGGCAACGGTGTGGCCAGAATCCCTGAGATGCTTGCGCAGGGAATGAATGTCTCCATCGGCCATGACTGTTTTTTTACCCTGGATACCTCGGAATATATCCGGTATACGTATCTCCTCCATAAAGCCCATAATGCCAATCCGAGGCTGCTCCCTCCTTTCCAGGTGCTCGATCTGGCCTTAGGGAATGCAGCCCGGGCGATGGGAATGGAAGGAAAGATAGGCAGTCTGGCAGCCGGGAAGAAAGGGGATATCATTATTATCAATCCCGATTCACCCACCCCGGTAACACCCGCCTCAGTTATTTCTTATTTCACCATGACTTTCCTCGGGCAGGATGTAGAAACTGTCCTGGTCGATGGGAAGGTGGTGGTTGAAAAAGGCAGGCTGGCCACGGTGGATGAGGCGGAAGTAAAGCAAGCCTGCCTTAAAGAGGCTGAAATTTTGTGGAACAAGAACGGCATAGAGGTGTAGGAGGCAACCATGGCTGTTGACTTGAAGACGGATTTCTGCGGTTTATCATTTAAGAACCCGCTTATCATTTCCGCAGGCGTGCACGGGCGGGACGGAAAAACCATCCGGGAAACAGGTAAATCCGGGGTGGCTGCGATCTGCACCAAAACCATTGTTTCTAAACCGGCACCGGATGTGCTTCCCTGCTTCACCGCGGTAAGGTCGGGCATGATAAACTCCGTCTTCGGTTCGGACCGTTCTACCGAGTACTGGTTTACGGAAGGAATAAAAAATGCAAAGGAAGGAGAAGCCCTGGTCATAGCCAACCTTGCAGGTTTTACCCCGGAGGAGGCCGCCGAACTTGCTTTGAAGGCGGAAAAATCCGGTGCCGACCTGATAGAAGTTCCCACTCACTGTCCCCATATGGGGGAGATTCTCATGGCGATGTTCCCGGGGCTCGAAATGCCGGAACCGAAACTGACGGACCTTGAACCCATGCAGCAGGCGGTGAAACTTATTAAGCAGGCGGTAAAGATTCCCGTTGTGATAAAACTTTCCGGAACTTTCTCCAATCTTGTCAGGGAATGGGCTGTGGGCGTAAAGGAAGCGGGCGCTGACGGAATTGCATGCTCCGACGCCCTCGGCCCGGCGCTTTCAATCGACATCCGGACCGGCCAGCCGACGCTCGGAGGGCCGCGGGGTGTGGGCGGATTGACGGGCAATGCGATTATGCCGATTACCCTCCGTATGGTTCTGGATATCGCCTTAACGGTTGACCTTCCGATCATCGGCGTCGGCGGAGTGAGCTCTGCAAGGGATGTGGTGGCCTACCTAATGGCAGGTGCAACCCTTGTAGGCGTCTGTACCGCCGGGCATCTACGTGGTATGACTCATTATACAAAAATTCTTGAAGATCTCGTAGACCTTTTTGAGGAGCTGGGCGCATCCAGTCCGAAAGAAATCAGGGGCCTTACCTTAAAAAGAATACGGGCGAGGCAAGAAAAGAACCTGGCAGCCGTGACAGAACCGGTAGTTCCGGAAATCAACAATGAACGGTGTACAGCCTGTGGGAAATGCGAAGAAGTGTGCGCCTATGGGGCAGCCTACGTGCATGATAAAGCGGAAATTATATCTGCCCGATGTACCGGATGCGGGCTATGCGTAAGCGTCTGTCCGGCCGATGCGATGAAGCAGGTATATTATTAAAATATGGTTTCGTTGAAACCATCATTTAAAAGAAAAGGAGTAGAAGTATGAAAAAGACACTGTTAATCATGTTTTCCGTTCTCCTCTGCCTCGCTCTGACAATGGGTATTTTCGCAGGCGGGCAGAAAGAGGAAGCCAAGCCGGTGCCGGCGGAGAAAAAAGCCGAGCCGGTAAGTATTGCGGTCTTTGTTCCCGGGGTTGCAGCCGGAAGCCCGCTTTACGAACAGATGGTTTCCGGCACGCAGAAGGTTGCTGCCGAACTCCCCAATCTGACGGTTAAAGTAATTGAAGGTGGTTTTAACCAGGCTGAATGGGGTGAAAAGGTCACTTCCCTGGCCGCAACTGGGGAATATACATACATCCTTACATCCAACCCGGCTATGCCCTTCGTATGCCTCGAGGTCGCCAAGAATTTCCCGAAACAGAAGTTTATCAATGTGGATGCATACTTTTCCGGAAATCCCCAGTTCTATACGCTCCTCTATAACCAGGTAGAACAGGGATATT
This sequence comes from Spirochaetota bacterium, assembly GCA_040752435.1. Lineage (GTDB taxonomy): Bacteria > Spirochaetota > Spirochaetia > SPDA01 > JBFMGN01 > JBFMGN01. The sequence continues at coordinate 1,002 of JBFMGN010000110.1, read as the reverse complement.
TTTCAGGGTACCTGGCCGGCCTTGTGACCAAGAGCAAAATGAAAGGAGCAAATCCCGATTTGAAGGTGGGCATGATCGTGGCCCAGGAATATCCCGCGCTTACAAAGATGATGAAACCCGGTTATGAGCAGGGTTTCAAGGCTGTTGATCCGAATATAACCCTCGATTACCGGGTAATCGGCAACTGGTATGACGCCAACAAAGCGGCCGAACTGGCGAAGAGCATGATGGATGCAGGTGTGGACATTATCCTTTCCATCTGCGGCGGGGCGGCGCAGGGCGTCATCAAAGCCGCTGAGGAGAGGGGTAAGTATGTCCTGTACTTTGACAGCAACGAGTATAAACTGGCTCCCGGAACGATTATCGGCTGCTCGATCTTAAGGCAGGAAAAGGCGGTGTATGAAATAGTAAAGAAAGCTGTTGAAGGAACCCTGCCTTTCGGTAAGGCCGAAATCGTTAATACAAAAGACGGGTATGTCGATTTTGCCGACGATGATCCTCTCTACATTGACAATGTTCCCGAAGATGTGAGGGTAAAAATGGCAGAGGTTGTAAAACAGATTAGAACAGGGCAGTTGAAATTGGAAGTTCCCCAGTTATAAAACCAAAGAGCACTGTGCAGGGGTAAAAAAATCCCTGCACAGCTTACTGAATTGCTGTCTGAGAAAGAGGGTGTGATGGTTAAACCTTACCTTGAGATGAAAGGGATTACCAAACTCTATCCGAATGCGGTGCTGGCCAACAATAACGTCAATTTCGAAGTGGAAAAAAATGAAATTCATGCGGTTGTCGGTGAGAATGGTGCCGGTAAAACGACTTTGATGAAAATTTTGTACGGCCTTGAACAGCCTGACAGCGGGAAAATATTTCTGGATGGGAAAGAAGTGCTTATTCACGGCCCGCTGGATGCAAACCGGCTGGGAATCGGTATGGTTCATCAGCATTTCAAACTTATACCTGAGTTTACGGTGGCTGAGAATGTCGTACTTGGAATTGAACCCT
>JBFMGN010000011.1:0-16609 GCA_040752435.1 Spirochaetota bacterium | reverse complement strand
ACATAACGGCTCGGTTGTGGTCTTTTATCAATTCTTCAAGATTTTTTGCATAAGTAGAATTGGAAGACTGAAAAAAGTCTATCCAGACAGAAGTATCAACGAGAATCACTTCTCCCTTCTCTCATTTCTCTAAGATTTCCTTCCCACCTGATTTTCCCCTTGAGTTCAAGTATTTTTTCCCTTTCTTTTTGTTCCACAAGTTTCCTTAAGGCATAGTTCACTATATCTACCTTCTTCCTTAAGCCGGTAAGTTTTTGTGCCTTCTTTAAAACATCGTTCTCAATATCAATAACTGTCCTTGACATTATACACCTCCAGTCATATGATACTGCAATATTGATATCATTTCAAACATAATTTGATATATTTTTTTCAGCCCCGGGTGTACACCCAGACAGTCTCAAGATCACTCCCGACGCCCCAATCATTTCGGGCATATGAACCGAAATATCCTATACGAGATACTTCATTTGTTTGTTCGCCGGTTTTTACTGCCCGTCTCTTGATGGATGTTTGGATATCATCTTTTTTGGGCCAGACTAGTACGGACGAATTCAAGGATCTCACCGGCATACTGGATTGCCTCCTCACTTTGACGGCTGCCGTAATGCTGAAACGGTGCGCCTTCAGAATGACTATCAGGATATCGCGTTGGGATGTAGAAATTATCAAGAACTTTTGCCTGAAGCTTCATAACAAATTCAATGTTTCGTTGGCTGAACCGCTGCGGAAACCTTGCAAATCGACACTGACAAACGTAAATCCCAGTTTCTTAAAGAAAGCGACCACCTCATTGCGCCGTGGTTCCTCGATCAATTCCGGAATCCGAGCGGCCGGCACTTCGATACGCACCAGCTTATCATGATGCCGTACCCGCAATTCCTTAAATCCCAGACTGCGCAAATACGTTTCACCTTCTTCTATCTGTTTGAGTTTTTCAGGGGTGATCTTAAATCCATAGGGCAGGCGGCTGGCCAGGCACGGTTGGGCGGGCTTGTTCCAGGTCGGCAAACCCAGCTCCTTGCTCAAACTCCGAATATCCGCTTTGGTCAGTCCCGCCTCTTCCAGCGGACTGACCACATTGAACTTCCTGGCGGCCTGCAAACCCGGCCGAAAATCGCCCGGATCATCCGCATTAGTCCCGCACAGCACCGCGTCGCATTCATCCATCCTGGCAGCCTCGTTTAGAAGTTGGTATAATTCCGACTTGCAGAAAAAGCACCGGTCAGCCGGATTCGCCTGATAATCGGGATTGTCCATCTCCTTCGGATACACGACCTTTACCTCAGTCCCGATTTGTTCTGCGATTTTCATTGCCTGGTCGTATTCGCTCCTGGCCAGCGATTCGCTCACTCCGATGCAGGCTGTCACCCTGTGGCTTCCCAGGCACTCCGCCGCGACTTTAAGTAAAAAAACACTGTCCACCCCGCCGGAATACGCCACGATAACTTTGTTATATGACTTAAGAATATTCTTCAGGCGTTGATATCTTTTTTTTACATCATCGGTTAAAGCTGAAAGCATAGATTTAATCCTCCGGGAAACAATACCGACAAATGGAGCCCGCTTAAAAAACCATTGAATACCAGAGGTCTTTCCGCGGCTTGCAAATCCTTAAAAACCTGATTTTTGAAAATGTCTCACTGGATTAAAATATTAAAAACTTGCGGCAATATCAAGCCCGACAGATTCAGTTTTTAGAGGACGTGAGAAATAGTTTAAAAATTTGACTTAGAGTTTTAATAGATATATCCTTTAATCCATGAAGCAAAAATATAAAATCCCCTGTATTAATCGCCGGGGGGAATCAGTCGTGTCATTGATAGAACGTGATATTGAGCTGGTCGGTCATAAAGGCAGGAAAACGGTGCGAGCGCCAGTACCGTTTCACAGATGAGTTTTTTGTCATAGAACGTCTTTCTGAAGATCTGATTATTGGGGCGACTACAATGCAGAAATGGAGAATACACCTCGATTTTGATCTTGATCAAGTTATATACGAGAAAAAAGCCCGGAAGTTACGGATTGTATGAGCGTGAAAGGCAGTTTTAAGCTTAAGGGGCGCGATACCAAAATTGCAGCCGCCCTTTACAATGTACGTGATTACTCCAGAACAGCAATAGATCTGGATCAAACCTTAAGGAAAATAAGCGCTATAGGATTTAAGACGGTCCAGATTTCCGGGATCGGTCCTATCCCGCCAGTGGAGCTTAAGGCATTACTGGATAAGCACGGTCTGTATGCCTGCTCAACCCATGAGTCGTTGAACGGGTACAGGCATCACTTTGATGAAATCGTAGAAAAACTGGAAAGACTGGGATGCACTTTGACCACCCTCGGTTATCCCGGCGATGAGTATTGGGTCCCCGGAGGAGCCGCTAAGCTTGCCCTGGAACTGAACGAGATCGGCAGGCAGTTTAACTCCTGCGGAATTCGGTTCGGCTATCATAACCATGATGTGGAGTTCACCCGCTTTGAAGGTACAACATTTTTGCAGGCACTCTTTGACCGTACTGATCCGGAATATGTCTGTTTTGAGATAGATACCCACTGGGTACAGCGCGGTGGGGGAAATCCGGCCGCCTGGATCAGGAAGGCAAAAGGCAGGATACCCGTGCTCCACATCAAGGATTATGCGATTGTGGATAGAAAGCCGCAATTCGCCGAGATCGGCGAAGGTAATCTCGATTGGGAAGACATTTTTTCAGCCGGGGAAGAAGCCGGGGTGCGCTGGTATGTGGTGGAACAGGATAACCCCTTAGGAGAGAGGGATATATTTGAGTCCCTTAAAATCTCTTATGACAATCTGAAGGGCGCCCCTAAAAACCCTATATTTTTTGCAAAGCAAAAAATATAATTCCTTGGCCGGGCTTCCGACATCCTTGTCTCGCCCGGCACTCGTACATCCTTGTACTTCGCGCTTAAGCGGTTGGCGCCCTGAATGGGAACCAACCTTTAAGTAAATAGAGGTTCCCTAAATAGAGGTTCCCTGAAAAAGATTTGGTTGTAAACCGGTTGGAAAGGATAATCAGTTATTAAAGGCGTTAATACCCTCCCTTCGCCTGGACCAGTTTATTTACTTCGGTATCGATGACGATTTGATGGTTAACTTTTTTCAAGTTGTTCATATTAAAACTCATCAAACGGATCGCCTGGCCGCTTGAACCGTAAGTGTTGGACAGCATCCAGTACAGAACCGTCGCATTATCGTACCAGGCTGGCATGGTTTTTACTTCCGTCGAGTTGGTGTTTATAGTGTCCGTTATTCCTTCTACCAGAACATCTACCGCTTTTGTTTCAATATCAAGCAGGGCAAGATTTACAGTCTCGTTTTCCCTGGCTTTTATCAGGACTTTGCTTCCGTCGGGAGAATATTTTACGAAGGTCGCAGACTGATCCGAGACTTGCAGAGCGGATTCCTCCGGCCTGATGACAAAGACAAAGGCCTCCGAGGGCATGTTCTCTTCAAATTCGAACGGTTCCTCCCCGGCTTTGATCGCCGTAAAAAGTATTTCTTCTTTCACCGGATGTACCCTTACCTCGGCGTCTTTATTGACAATAAGGTTGGAAATTTCCTGTGATTCGCCTGTGTCCATTTGGAATAAAGAGAGGGTCCCTTTGAAAAGGCTGGAATTGTCGGGGTTCTTTTCGTTTATTTTTATATATGCGATGGTTGAAGTATCGAGCCACTCGTGGATATCCCCCGTGTTCTGGATGATGATTTTAGACATCCCCTTTTCTACCGATATTATCCCCAAGTCGGCCACCGACATATCCGAGTCAGCCCCGGCCTGTGCAATCGAAAGATACTTCCCATCCGGTGACCATTCCATCTGGGATATTATATTTTCCGTGGAATAGATTTTTTTCTTGCCGGTACCGTCCCTGTTTATAAAGTAAACTTCCGTTTCCTGCATATCCTGGCCTAATCGCACTGTAAAGGCGAGGCTTTTGTCATTCGGTGACCAGCGAATAATTACCGGTATGGTGGTATTTCCGTAATTCCACTCCAAAAGGTTCAAGCGTGATTTTGCAAGGTCGTAGATAAACAGACCTTCCGAACGGGTAAAAGCCACTTCCCCTTTTGAATTAACGCTGACGGAAACATCTTCACAACTGAAAAAAGTGATGATTAATAGGATAGCCCAGAGAATACCTGCAACACTCTTTTTTTTCATAATTACTCCTTTGGCTTTATATCAATTGTTATAAGTCTATATAATAGAGTTTACTAAATCAATGCGGTTTTATTACAACAAGCATAGAAAGAATAAGATAGTATCCCGCCGTTAGAATAAAAAATAATCCGGCGGCTTGGGGAAACCAATCCCCATATCTGGTATAAAACGTTACATTGGGCTTTCTCACCTCAACCGCCGCGATGATAAAGGCTTCCTCGTAAAAAGGGGAGCTTTTTATTAATTTGCCCGTTACATCCACGTAGGCGGTTAAGCCTGAAGCTGTAGCCCGGAGTAAGGCGCGCCGGTTTTCAACCGCGCGGAACAGGGAGTTTATGTAATGCTGTTTCCCTTCAACCTTTGTTAGCGACCAGTAATCATTCGAGAGATTCAAAATTACTTCCGCCCCTGCCAGCACGAAACGGCGAATGTCATCGGGGAAACAATCCTCAAAACAGATGGGGGTGGAAAAAGTAAAACTGGGATGTTTGAAAACGACCCGTTCTGTTCCGGGTTCCCAGAGATTAACATCAAAGGTTAACAGCAGTTGATAGAGCCACGGAAGCTCTTTTTTAAAAGGGAAATATTCCGTAAAGGGTACCAGATGGATTTTATGGTATGTTTTTACCCGTTCCCCCCTGTCGGAGAAGAGTATGGCGGCATTGTAGTCAAGCCTTTTTTCCTCTCCGTTTTCCATGCTTAACTCGTAATCGTCATTTCCGGTTATAAGCCATGTCTTAATGCTTTTTTGGTATGCCAGAAACTCCTTTACCAGCCGTGCGAGGTAATAGGTATCCGGGTCCTGGGTGCTCCACCTGCGGACGTTGGGAACAAAAGCGGTTTCCGACCATGCGATAATAGCCGGGTTTTCCCGAAGTGCCTGATCTGTCAGGTATTTCAGCCGGTCAAGCTCTTTCCGGTAATCGTCTTTCCTGGGGTCGGTATTCTGTTGTATAAGGGCGGCGCGGACCGTCTTCTCTACCGGTTCATCATTGGTCAGGTGAATAACCGTTATACCGTAAACGAGGGTGAACAGGAATATGCCTCCGAACATACAAGCAGGGAGAACAGGCGTTTTTGTCTTTTTTAATACGCGTGCAAGTATTTCGGCTATCGAGGAGTTAGCCAGGAGAAGGATATAACTTACTCCCCAGACACCGGTTAAAGAAGCGACTTGAATAAGGGGAAGAAAAGTGTACTGGGAAGTACCAAGCATAGCCCACGGGTAACCAAGAAAACCTGAAGATCGAAGAAAATCAAAAAACACCCAGGCGGCCGGGAAGATCATAAAATTCCAATTCCACCTCTGCTTTTCAGCCCGTTTGAAGAAATAAAGAGTTACGGTCATAAAGATGGCGTATGCAAACAGGTAGCAAACGGTTATGAACTGCAAGGATACCAGGCTGAAGGTAGCCAGCCAGTAGTTGGTCAGCATTGTCTGGATTACGCCGAAACTTACTCCGTAAAAAACCCCCCATCCGTAGGGCACGGAATAAAAAACCAGAAAGAGCGGTACAAGGCAAGCATAGGCTAAAATAGGAACTCCGTTAAGATTGATAAAGGAAGGCAGAGCGATGGCATAGAGAAATGCCGATAGAAGGGCAAGGAATAAACCCCAGACGGCCGTAAAGGCGGATATAGCCGAACCGGGTACGATAACTCCTGATTTAGCAGAACAGGCTACGGTAAATCTCTTGTCAGCAGAGTCGGGTATTCCCAAAACTCTCCTGCACAAGGGATATTTTTTTATTCTGAAAAAACAGAGAACGAACAAGTCAAAAAGCAAAAAAGGACCATGCTGTAACCAGGAGTTAAGACGTTGGATTCTTGAATCCGGGGCAAACCGCAGACTGCCGCTGGTTAATGCGAACCGCTGGACATAATCCATATTGGCATTGCTTGCAAACAGATATGAAAAAAGAAATAGAATCAGGGTAGCCATAAAAAGGACTTCCGGTATACGGAACAGGAGCGGGTGAAGGGTCCTACGATTTGATTTTGTTGCTGCCAGGACCCATATGGCGTGCGGCCCAATCAAAACCAGGAGGAGATAGTCAGAGAATAATTTTTTACCTTTCGGCATCCCGACCGGTCCGAATAAAAAGACCATGAGGGTGAAAACACACACACCGGCGGCCGCAATTAATATCAATTGCAATTGTGTAAACCGTGTCTTCATGGTAGGTAGAGATTAGTATGATGCGAAAAAAATGTCCATGTTATTTTTTTAATCCCATGTCAAAATATCTTGACGTAACGTAACGTTCAGTTTATACTACAGGTAATTTTTATGGAGGTAACTATGAGTAAAGTATTAATTGTGTACCACACTTTTACCGGAAAAACGGAAAAGATGGCCAGAGCCCTGGCGGAGGGGATCCGGAGCGTACAAGGGGTTGAAGTCATTCTGAAAAAGGCGGCTGATGCCGGCCCGGAAGAGTTAGCCAGTGCTGATGCAATTGCCTTCGGAGCCCCTAATACCTTCGGCGGTATGGCCGGCGCTCTGCGGGAGTTTTTCGAGCGATCATGGCCCGTGCATGCTAAGACTGCCGGAAAACCGGCGGTTGCCTTTACCTGCGAAATGCCTGATCAAACCGGTGCCCTGGAGGAGATTGAAAAGTTCTTTTCGTTTTACGGGTTGAAAAATACCGGCAAAGGCGTTGCAGCTCCAGGGGAGGTCGGAGAAAAGGAACTGACGCAATGCAAGCAACTCGGTCAAAGTCTTGGACAGGCATCGAAAAAATAGGAAATTACAGCCGACTTAAGGGAAGACATTTATCTTCCCGCACTTTTTAATCCGGTTATATCCGAAACTACATGAAAGGGATTCGCAATATTAATAATCAGCAAAAGACCATTTTGGTCGTTGAAGATGAAGCTATAATTGCTCTATATGCAACAGAAATACTGAAGAAAAATGGTTTTGCTGTAATTACGGCCTTGAGCGGTGAAGAGGCTATTTCGAAGGTTAAAAACAGTGAAAAGGTAGACCTCATACTCATGGATATCGACCTGGGGAAGAAAGGCATGGACGGTACCGAGGCGGCACAGGCAATCTTGCGGGAGTATGATATACCGGTGGTGTTTCTTTCATCGCACACTGAACGCGAGATTGTTGAAAAGACGGAGAAAATAACATCCTACGGTTTTGTAGTAAAAAATGCCGGTATCACCGTTCTGCTGGCATCTATCAACATGGCATTCAAACTGCATGCGGCCCATCAGGAACTTAAAAAAACAGAGGAAGTGTTGCGCCGGAACGAAGAAAAATATCGTTTCCTGTTCAATAGCATACAAGATGCCATTTTAGTAGCCAACACCGATAGAAATATCATCGATTGCAATTCCGCATTTTGTTCAATATTCGGCTATTCAAAAGAAGAAATCCTCGGGAAAAAAACACTGTATATTTATGATAATGAAGCAGAATTTCAAGCAATGGGAAGTGCACTTAAAGAACATCGTTCTTCTGAAAAGCCCTTTCTCTTTAGTGTAAATTATAAAAAGAAAGATGGTACGGTCTTTCCAGGCGAAACCGGCGTATTTTTTCTGAAAGATAGTAAAGATGAGGTAATTGGATTTATTGGATTGATTCGCGACATCACTGAACGCAAGCAGGCTGAGGAACGCATAAAACAGATGCTTGCCGAAAAAGAAGTACTGCTCAAAGAAATCCACCACCCGTTAAAAAACAATATGATGACTATTTCCGGCTTCCCGCCTATTCAGGCCGGATATATATAAGGTATCAGGCTTCCTCGATGCCAGGGCGCTTTTTAAGGAACTGCTTCAATCCTTCAACATCAGTGACATCCCGCTCGGTTGCCGTCCTCTGCCCGGCAGGAAAAGCCTTTCTGATTTTTTCATACAGTTCGGAATCGGTCCAGACGACATTCCGGATACCGCCGTCACCTTTAAGAAAATCTTTGTGGAATATGTAGCTGATCGAAATGCCCATTATTCCCGGCGTCTGTTTACCGCCGGCATGGTTGGCAAGCACTTATGGTTTTTACAATTGTACTCATTTTCCCCTGCTCTTTTTTAAGTTTTTTTTCAGACCAAAGTCTTTCAGAGTGGAAAGATTTGTACACCCTTCGCAATCTTTAAATTGGTTTGTTGTTTTACAGGTTGTACATAACGAAGTTTTTGTTAATGCTGTTTGCAGGCTTTTTTCGATATTTTTTAAAATGGCGGTTTTCTCTTTGATCTTTTTCCTCGCATCTTCCAAGGCCTCCCGTAGAAAAAGGGTAAGCTGTTTTTCTTTTGTATTTCTGGTCTGAATTGTACGGAAGATTGATTTGATTTCATCAAGGCTTAAGCCGGCTTCCTTTAAGATCTGAATTTTTTTGATGGTGATATGGGCTTCGGCCGGATACAGGGTTGAATTCTTAAGTTTTTCATTACAGGCTGAGATAAGCCCTATTTCTTCATAGTAACGGATAGTCCTCAAGGTCATCCCGGTTGATCTTGATAATTGCCCGATCGATATTTTTTCCATTACTGTTACGTTACGTAACTATAAGGGAGTATATAATAGTTTGTCAATAACGCCAGACGCCCTAAAAAACACTTAAAAGGATGTTCTTATTTGATACCGTCCTTATACTACCGGGTGCGTATTAGCGAGTTTCGATCGATCTTAAGTTTTGCGATTACGGGTTCAATCTGATTAAGAAAACGCCTGCCGTCCCGGATATAGCCGGCGGTTGGTTTTACCTGTGGAGCGTAGAACTTCCAAAAATTTTGAAACCGCACCATCAAGAGCTCCCGGATATACTTGGCAGCCATGGATGCAAGCGCGGTAGGGAGGTGTTCCTGTTCGCTCCTGACCATAAAGGATAGTGTTAAACCTCTGCCGTCTTTTTCGATCCTGTACAGGCTTGATCCAGCGGTTTCATCAAGTGTTTTCACATCTGCTCCCGGAAAAAGTTTTGATAGATAATCTGAATAGTTTTTTCGCCCGCCCTGCCGGTCAACTGCTACGTAAGAATCGTAAGGCGCCGCCGATTCCCAAATTTCACTGATATGGCGGGATATAAAATACCACGCACATGCGGCTTTCGAGTCCGCTGCCGTAACCAGCCTGTTAAACCGGTCTTCAAAAACCACCGCGGTTTTAACGTCTTTAAGCCGTACCCCGGCATGTAAAGCCGCGCCTTGAAGTTTTTCCCGTGCTTTCAGTAATTCGGAAAGTGGTACCGTGAAGGGAACTTCCGGCGCGTCTGCGGGCTTGTTAGCTGCAGGATCATGGTACCACGCCAGATTGCCTGCCGCTGAGTCCTCATCCAATGCGAGATAAGCCAGGAGATTGTCGAGTTCTGGGATGCGATTTATTCCCCTTTTCTCTGAAAAATCCAGGAAGGGAAAATCTGCAAAACTTAGGAAAGCGAGAACTCCTCTTTCCAGATGAAACAGACCTTTTCCCGGTGTGTAAATAATTTTGGAATCGTTTACTGCAATACGATTTTTATCTTCCGAAATACGGCGGCAAACCGCAGGTTCTAGAAGCTGCCATAGGGAGGGAGGCTGTTTTCCGGGTTCGACCCTTTCCACTGAAAAAACTGTACGGGCTATTATCAATGGCCCGAACATCGGACCGTAACCCGCCTCGTCAATACCGGCATAGATGAACACCGTGCTCACTCTCCTTAAAATCTTCAGTTTAGAAGAAATGTTTCAATGGGAATCGCAGCTATTTTCCTTGAAACAGCATGGGGTGTTTTGCATCTGCACACGAGTATACCGAAAGGGGAACCGGCATAGGTATCGAGGAAAGTTTCTATGCCTTGGATATGTTTTCCCTTAGGATATTCCGTGGTTTTGACCTCAACCGGAATAACAGTTCTACCCCGTTCCAGGATAAAATCTACTTCTTGCCCGTTTGAAGTCCGGAAGTGTGAAATTCTGATTTTAGGTATTTTGACCGACTCATATACCGCCAGGTTAATGGCTACCCAGGATTCAAGCCACGCGCCCCATTCTTTACTTTCGACGAGTTCCTTATCGCTGAATATACCGGCTAAATGTGCCGCCAGCCCGGTGTCGGTCCAGTAGATTTTTGGAGCCTTGATAAGACGTTTGCCTCTATTTACCGCATACGCTGGAATCCGCATTACTTGAAATGATATTTCAAGCAGATTCAAATACCTCCGCGCAGTTGCCGGAGAAATACCGGCATCGAGAGCCAGTGAAGAGATGTTAAGGACTCTCCCATTTTGAGCGGCGCAAATGGCCATGAGTCTCCTGAAATCCACGAGATTGTCGGTAGCAGAGATATCTTTTAGATCCCGCTCCAAATATGTCTGGATGTATCCATTTAACCACCGGGAGCAAAACTCTTCGTCATTGGAGAGCGCAGGAACAGGATATCCACCTTTGAAAACCGCCTTCTCAAGTCTGCGTTTTGCCTTTGGAACAGTGTGCCCGATTTGTTGCAATAGGTCCGCGATGGTTTTACTTTGGAAGAGAAGGTCAATGGTTCTGCCGAACCCGCTCTGTTCGAATTCCGCCCAGATTAGTGGTGGAAGGAAAAAGTATAATGCCCGACCTGCCAGGCTTTCCGAGGTTTTTTTCATAAGAAGAATATTGGATGACCCTGTAATGAGAAATTTCCCGGGGGTTCTGTACCGGTCTATTTCTTTCTTCACTGCAAGAAGCAATTTCGGGCATCGCTGAACTTCATCCAGGGTGATCTTATTATGGCCGATAAAAAGAGTCTCCGGTTCCCGCTCCGCTTTTTCAAGCACAGAGAAGTCATCCAGGGTAAGGTAGGCCCTTTCTTTTCCAATAGACGGCATTTGGGATAAGGTAGTTTTCCCCGTTTGGCGCGCTCCCTGGAGGATTATAACGGGATAATCATACAAGGCTTTTTTCAAATATGGTTCCTGAAATCTTTTAAGAATTTTTTTATGCAAATCGTTCATAACTTGAATGATAATCAATCAGATCTCGAATGTAAAGCCAGCCTATACTTGATTATACAATATTTTATCCACTTTGCCTTAAGTAAAAGTAATCCTCCATTTCGTTCCATTGTCCCTATCTACTCTCACGGCAGCATTAAGCTGGGAAACCAGAGTGGCCACCAGTCTTAGGCCCAGGGTAACCGTTGATTCGATATCAATCTCCGGCGGCAGGCCGACACCATTGTCAGAAATAATCAGTTCACAATGATTATTCGAATGTTTCAAGTCTAAACTGATAGTGCCATGACGGTTATCGGGGAAGGCATATTTAAAGGCATTCGTTATAAGCTCGGTTACGATCAATCCCAGCGGGATGGCCTTTTCTACATCTAAATAAATCTCTTCAATGTTTATGCATAATGATACGGTTGAATTAACGTAGAAAAAAGAATCTTGTAGGTTAGAAATAAGGCCTTTAAGGTATTCGGCGGAATTGATTGAGCTAAGGTACGTACTTTCATACAACTGTTCGTGGAGCAGTCCGATCGATTTTATCCGGTTTTTCAAGTCGCCGAACATTGCATTGGACTTTGCATCATTAATATCCATGCTCTGCAGATTTATCAGGCCTATAATCAAATTAAGGTTGTTTTTCACCCTGTGATGAATTTCCTTTATCAGTATTTCCCTGTCTGCCAGGGCGGTTGTCAGTTTTTTCTGTGTCTTTTCATTTTCCACCAGGGAGGATGTAAGCCGAAGATTTAAACGGTTCACATCTATAAAACGCCAGAGAAGGAGAGCAATGGTAACCGCCACAAAAAAACCTGCTGCGGCTAATTGAAATATTACAGTCGCATAGAAAGGTTTTTCCCGGCCAAACCATTTATCGTACATCTGTTTATATTCATTGGAACCGATGAGGGTTTGAATCGCCGGATTAAGTATTTCCAGTATCGCCGCCCTGTCCCGTCGTACTGCTACCGCTCTTTTTACGATGGCAAGGGGCTTTCCTACACTCTTTATCCTTTCTTCGATGTTTATTTTCCCGCACAAACTCTCAATTACAGGCTGCGGATATACAAGGGCCTCTATTTCTTCGGCCAGCAGGCTTATAAGCGCCTCGGAGGGGGTGGAAAATACCACCAGGTCAATCTCCGGTTCCTTTCTTAAGTGGGTCTCAGCAATATTATACTCCACCACCCCAATCCGCTTCTGGCGCAGGTCTTCTTTTCCCTTTATGGTTCTGGTGGACGTTTTTACGAAAATCGAAACGGGAAATACTTCTACGGGAGTTGAATAGGCAAAGCGTTTTAAACGTTCTTCGGTTATTCCAAAGTTAGGGATAAGATCCGCAACGCCTGATGTAACGAGTTCGTCCACTTCAGTCCAGTTTTCCGCCGGGATGTACTCAATCGCTATTTTAGCAAGTCCGGCGATTCTATTCATAACATCTATGGCGAATCCGCAGGAGTTTCCGTTTTCATCAAGACAATAATAGGGGGGAAAATCGACTGGTATAGCTGCCTTTAATATTGTAGAGGTTTTGGCTTCTTCCGCCGGCGGAATTGCAGGAAATATCAATAGAAAAAGGAATGCTATAACGATTTTTAAATTAAGATATTTACCATAACCTTTTAACATGGATCATCTCATATTAATTTCATTGTAGTCCACGGTACTCTTAAAGTAAAGGCGGCGGAATCAGGTTCTTTAAACCCCCTTTACAATTTTTAAGATAATGGGTAGGAATATAAGTCTGAATTAAACGGGAGCTGCTTAAGTATGGACGTGGATATTAATAGCCTTCATCCCCTGGAAGTAAAGGTACTCCTCAATGTTGAGCCGGGTGAAGAGTGTACTATTGAGGAAATTACGCTTAAGCTTTCTTTCAAGGCCGGGCAGTGCAACCAGGCCTTCAGTTGGCTTCTTTCAAAAGGACTGATTGAAGAGACGAAACGTACCGCCAAAATATTTTATGAACTGACGGAACTGGGACGGGAATACAGGGAAAGGGGAACTCCCGCTGAACGCATGCTCACTTTTCTACGGGAAAAGGGACCGCAGAAACTTCCGGACCTGGCGGCCTGCCTGAGCATAGAAAATAAGGACGCTGGTTCTGCCTTCGGACAAATGGCCAGGGATGGAATGGCTGCGATGGATGAGGAGAAAAGGGTAGTAATATTAAATGGTAATACTACCGGAACTATCGCAGTTACCCGTGCCCTGCTTGAGAAGGCCTCGGAAGCGGGCGCAGTGGAGGGTTCCCTTCTCGCAGCCGAAGAAAAAGAAGTTATTGCCGCTATGAGCAAGAAACGAGGCGCCGGGAAGGCCGCCTTCCGGATAACCGAACGGGAGGTTGTTGTATACCGCCTTACATCCGCCGGAGAAACAGTTAAAAAGCAGATTGTAAACCAGGGGATAACGGAAGAAGAAATCGGCCTCCTTACACCGGAAATGCTTGCCGGCGGCCGCTGGAAGGGAAAAAAGTTCAGAGAGTACAATATAAATACACCGCCTGTCAGGGTTCTTTTGGGAAGGCGTAATCCCTACGGCGAGTTTTTAGAGGGGATCAAAGATAAACTGGTATCTCTCGGCTTTGAGGAGTTTGACGGGCCTTTGGTCGAAACAGCCTTTTGGAATTCCGATGCTCTGTTTATGCCCCAGTTCCATTCAGCCAGGGATATTCATGATGTGTATTATGTAAAAACCCCGCGCTATGCCAGGAAAATCCAGCAGCCATACCTGGACCAGGTGGCTGCAACCCATGAAAATGGCTGGGAAACCGGCAGTAAAGGCTGGAATTATCCTTTTGACCGGGATTTTACCAAAAGGCTAATTCTCAGGAGCCAGGGTACGGTGTTGTCCGCCAAGACCTTAACCCGGGCCAGGGTTCCCGGAAAGTACTTTGGAACAGTCCGCTGTTTCCGGTATGATAAGGTGGATGCAACCCATCTTTCTGATTTTTACCAGACTGAAGGCATCGTTTTAGGGGAAGATGTGAATCTTAAGACGCTTCTGGGACTGTTAAAGATGTTTGCCGAAGAATTGGCAGGTGCGGAAGATGTAAAGTATGTTCCGGGTTACTTCCCCTTTACCGAACCTTCCGTTGAGGTTCATATCAAGCATCCTGTTCTTGGGTGGTTCGAGCTGGGAGGTTCGGGTATTTTCAGGCCGGAAGTGACGCAACCCCTGGGAATCAATGTCCAGGTCTTAGCCTGGGGTCTCGGAATCGACAGGATGGCCCTTATGTCTTTGGGGTTGAATGATTTACGGGAACTTTTTACCCAGGATATTGAGAGTGTCAGACTGCGGAGGAGAAAATAGGGTATGCCGAAAATCGAGGTGCATGAAACAACATTCTGGAAACTTCTGGGAAAGAGGCTCCCGGATAGTGAGCTTGCCAGTATCCTGACCGCAGCCAAGGCCGAGTTTGACGGCCGGGACGACTCGGCGGGCATGCTGAAGATAGAGCTGAATGACACTAACAGACCGGATCTTTGGTCAACCGCCGGTCTTGCCCGGCAGTTGCGGGTTTTCCTGGGAGGTGCTGCCCCACACTACGCTTTCTTTTCCGCCGCCTCGGAAACAAAAGATTCCGGCCGCCGGAAAGTAGTGGTTGATAAAGCCTTGAGAGAAATCCGCCCTTATATTGTCGCCTTTGCCATCACGGGGAAAGAATTGGACGATCCGGGTTTAAAGGATATTATTCAATCCCAGGAAAAATTGTGCTGGAATTTCGGACGAAGGCGTAAAACCATTGCTATGGGAATATACAGGAGTGATATCATAGCCTATCCAGTCAAATATTTTGCAGCGGACCCGGAAAAGACCAGGTTTATTCCCTTAGGGTTGGAAAAAGAGTTGAATCTGAAAGAAATTCTTAAAGAACATCCCAAGGGGCAGGAGTTCGGATATATTATGGAAGGTTTTAAAAAGTTCCCATTCCTTACCGACTCCAATGGCGAAGTTTTAAGTTTTCCCCCGGTTATAAACAGCGCTTACGTCGGCGCCGCCAGGGTGGGTGACCGCGAACTGTTCATCGAGCTGACGGGTACCGATATCCAGTCACTCTTGCTGTCGGCCTCCATTACCGCCTGTGGCCTCTCAGACTTAGGCTTTACCATTTTACCGGTTAAGGTTGAGTATCCCTACGATACTCCCCTGGGGAGGGAAATTGTCATGCCCTACTACTTCCAGGAGCCTGTAACCCTCAATATCAGGCATGCCAATAAACTCCTGGGGGAAAACCTTTCCGCCGCTGAAGCCGCCCGATATATAGAGAAAATCGGCTGTCGTGCGAAGGTGGAGGGTGACTCTATCACGGTTATGCCGACCCCTTACAGAAATGATTTTCTCCATCCTGTTGATGTTATAGAAGATATTATGATCGGCCGCGGAATGGAAAGTTTTGTTCCTGTAATGCCAACCGATTTCACCGTTGGCAGGCTTTCTCCGGCGACGCTCTTCGGGCGCAGGGTAAAGGACATCATGACCGGGTTGGGATATCAGGAGATGGTGTACAGTTATCTTGGTTCCGAGAAAGACTTTATCGAAAAAATGTACCCCGGCGGCACGGGAGCCGAGGCACAGGCAAAAATAATCCGGATAGAAAACCCAATGACTGAAAGTTACGAATACGTACGCCCTTCCATCCTGCCGAACCTTCTTTCATCCGAATCGGTTTCCGGTAATGCCGTGTATCCTCACACTATTTTTGAAATAGGCAAAGTGGCTTTTCGCGATTCGGATGACAATTATGGAACAAAGACACGAAATTATCTTGGATTCCTGGCAGCCGACAAGGAGGCCGGATTTAACCTTGCCAGTTCCCATGTCTCGGCGCTTTTTTTCTACCTGCCGAAAGAGTATACCCTGACAGAAACCGAAGATCCGCGTTTCATCAGGGGCCGGTCTGCGCTGATTCTATACAAAGGGCGGCAGGCAGGTATTCTGGGGGAGGTTCATCCGGCGGTACTTGAAAACTGGGGTATTCAGATCCCCTGTATTGTCTGCGAAATCGATCTCGATCTTTTAATGGACGTTACCGAGGAGAACCTATGGATGTTACCATAACTGCGGTTGAGCTTTCATGGTCGAAAGGCTGCAATATCATCGTGGGACAGTCCCATTTTATCAAAACAGTGGAAGATCTTTCGGAAATAATGGTATCTTCCGTTCCCGGTGTCCAGTACGGTCTCGCTTTTTGTGAGGCCTCCGGCCCGTGTCTGATCCGCACGGAAGGCAATAATCCCGAACTGGTTAAAGAGGCCGTGGAATGCGCCCGGAAAGTAGCTGCGGGTCACACTTTTTTCCTGGTCCTCAAAAATGCTTTTCCGATTAATGTTCTTAATCAGATTAAGAACTGCCAGGAAGTGTGCCGAATATTCGCCGCCACTGCCAATCCCCTCCAGGTGCTGGTGGCGCAAACCTCCCAGGGCAGGGGCATTGCCGGGGTAATCGACGGCTTTTCACCCCAAGGCGAGGAAAGCGCAACGGATAAAAAAGCCCGGAAAGAAATGATCCGGA